>DASYAT010000012.1:0-26967 GCA_036501205.1 Streptosporangiaceae bacterium
GGCCAGAACCAGCCGCGCAGTCCTTCGGTGGTGGTCAGCGCCAGCCACACCTGGTCAGGAATCGCGGTGAGTTCCCGGTACTCGATTACATCCGTCATCTCGGTCACTTCCGGCCGAGCGCGGGCATTCCGAGCAGGACCGGCGCCGCGGCTGACTGCTCCAGCTTCGGCTGGTCGCGGCGGGCGAGCCAGGCGTCACCGCCTCTCGTCCGGCGGACTTCCACGGGCGGGTCATCGGCCAGCAGGTAGTGCGGCGCGGCCTTTGTTACCACGGTGGTAACGAAGTCGCCTGGCCGCGGGGGGGATTCGGGGGGTCGTCCCCCCGAGCCAGCACCGCGCGGGGCGCCCTCAGCCGAGGTGCCCGGGTTGAAGTGGACCAGCCGGTTGTCCCTGGCCCGGCCTGACATCCGGCGGGTCGCCTCATCCTTTCGACCCTCGCCGTCAGCGACCAGCACTTCCACCGTCCGGCCGACCGCGGACTGATTTTCGGCCAGCGCGGTCCGCTCGACCTCGGCGGCCAGCCGCTCGTACCGGTCGGCCACCACGGCTGGCGGAATCTGATCGGGCATGGTCGCGGCCGGCGTGCCCGGCCGGATCGAGTACTGGAACGTGAACGCGCTCGCGAACCGAGCCCGCTCCACCACGTCGAGCGTGTCGGCGAAGTCCGCCTCGGTCTCGCCCGGGAAGCCGACGATGATGTCGGTGGTGATCGCCGCGTCCGGGATCGCCGCCCGAACCCGGTCGATGATCGCGAGGTAAGAGTCCTTGCGGTAGGCCCGGCGCATCGCCCGCAGGACGGCGTTCGAACCGGACTGCAGCGGCATGTGCAACTGCGGCATCACGTTCGGGGTCTCCGCCATCGCGGCGATCACGTCGTCGGTGAAGTCCTTCGGGTGCGGCGAGGTGAACCGAACTCGCTCCAGGCCGTCAATCTCGCCGCAGGCCCGCAGCAGCTTGCCGAACGCGAGCCGGTCGCCGAACCCGACACCGTAAGAGTTGACGTTCTGGCCGAGCAGGGTGACCTCAAGTACACCGTCTCCGACGAGTGCCTGGATCTCGTTGAGCACATCACCCGGCCGCCGGTCTTCCTCGCGGCCGCGCAGCGCGGGCACGATGCAGAACGTGCAGTTGTTATTGCAGCCAACCGAGATGGCCACCCAGGCCGAATACGGCGACTCGCGCCGGGCCGGCAGCATCGAGGGGAACTGCTCGAGTGATTCGGCGAACTCCGCCTGGGCCCGCTGCTGCACCCGGGCCCGTTCGAGCAGGACCGGCAGGGAACCGATGTTGTGAGTGCCGAATACCACATCGACCCACGGCGCGCGCTCGGTGATCACGGCCTGGTCCTTCTGGGCCAGGCAGCCGCCGACCGCGATCTGCATGCCAGGATGGCTGTTCTTTACCGGCAGCAGGTGGCCGAGGTTGCCGTACAGCCGGTTGTCGGCGTTCTCGCGGACCGCACAGGTGTTGAACACGACGACGTCAGGCTCGGCCCCGGTCCCGGCCTTGCGGTAGCCGGCTTGCTCAAGCAGCCCGGCCAGCCGTTCTGAGTCGTGCATGTTCATCTGGCACCCGTAGGTGCGGATCTCGAAGGTTCGCTGACCATCGGCAAGCGGCATGCTCTTTAGGTTAGACGCAGCCGGGCAAGACTACGTCCGGCTGCCATTGACCGGGCCATGCGTTGGCAGGGCCGCATTGGCCACCATGCACTGACCGCCATGCAGTGACCGCCATGCATTGACATAGTGCCCATCGGCTGAAATCGTCGTCTTCCCGCCAGCTAAGGAGCCATCGTGAACGAGCCCGCCGATGACCTGATCATCTTGGAGCCGACCGAGATGCTCCTGCCATACGCCGAGCTTGGCGAGGGTCCGCACTGGGACATCCCCACCCAGACCCTGTACTGGGTGGACGTCCCTGCCCAGCTAGTGCACAGCATGGACGCGACCGGTGCGCACAAGGCCTGGGACGTGGGCATGCCGATCGGAGCGGTCGTCCCGAGGGCCAGCGGCGGCCTTGTCTTTGCGGGCGGCAACGGTTTTTACGCACTCGATACCGAAACGGGATCGGTGACCAAGCTGGCGGCTACGCCCGACCTCCCGCATACGAGGATGAACGACGGCAAGTGCGACCGGGCGGGCCGGTTCTATGCAGGCAGCATGGACGCCGATGAGAAACCCGGCCGGGGCAAGTTTTACCGGTTCGATACGGACCACAGCGTTACCGAGTTGTACGACGGGATCGGCATTTCCAACGGCCTTGGCTGGAGCCCCGACGACAAGCGCATGTATTACATCGATTCGTTCGCATATCGGGTCGACGTCATCGACTACGACGTGGCGACCGGGCAGATGGGCGAACGCCAGGCGTTCGCTAGGCTCGGTTCAGGCGACCTCGTTCCCGACGGCCTGGCGGTCGATTCGCAAGGTGGGGTCTGGGTCGCGGTGTGGGGCGGCAGCGTCATCCAGCGCTACGATGCCGATGCGCGGCTGACCAGCGTGGTGAAACTGCCAGCGGCGCACGTGACTAGCTGCGCGTTCGGCGGGCCCGACCTAACCGAATTGTTCATTACGACAGCGGCAGGACCGGGGCGGTCAGCGGGCGCTTTGTTCATGTGCCCGGCCGGCGTCAAGGGCTTGCCGGCTTATAGCTACCAGGGCTGATCGAGTCGGGCCGCCGGTTGTCGGCATTCGACGCGAACCGCCCCCGGCGGGTAAGGCACGATATCCCTATGAGGGACAACGGGACGGCGATGACGAATCAGGCGGCAGGCACGCAGGGAATGTATGAATCCGGTTCGGCCGCGGGGGTTGAAGGGGGTCGTCCCCCTTCAAATCGCGCTGAAGAACAGGGCGGCTTTTCTCCGCAAATGCCCGCTGAGCAAGCGCAACCGCCCGCGCTGCCGCAGGTGCCGTACGGCGCCTGGCCGTCCCCCATCACCGCAGCTCAGGTAGCTGGTAGCCGGCTGAAGATCGCGCTGCCGACCGTCGTCGGCCAGTGCGTCTGGTGGCAGGAAGATCAGCCCGCCGATGCTGGCCGGCGCACCGTCGTCCGCCGGGGCTCGGACGGGGTCACCAGGATGATGCTGCCGGCCCCGTGGAGCGCCAGAACCCGGGTACACGAGTACGGCGGCCTGTCCTACCTGCCGGTGCCCTCGGACGTCGCGGTGGCCACTTTGGCCAAGGCGGGCGCGAAGGGCGGCGAGACTGACCCGCCGATTGTGTTCACGCACTTTGGCGACCAGCGGATGTACCTGGCCGGGCAAGCCGTGGCCGATGGCTCGGGTCAGCCTGTGCCGCTGACGCCTGAGCCGCCTACGTCCGAACCCCTAGGGTTGCGTTATGCCGATTTCGTACTTTCCCCAGACGGACGTGAAGTCTGGTGCGTGCGCGAACGGCACTCGGCCGGGAAGGTGCGCCGGGCGATCGTCGCGGTGCCACTCGACGGCGCGGCGGCAGAGAACGCCGACGCGGTCCGCGAGCTAGTCACCGGCTCTGATTTCTTCGCGTTCCCGACACCGTCGCCGGACGGCAAATGGCTGGCCTGGATCTGCTGGAATCATCCGCACATGCCGTGGGACGGCACCGAACTGCGAGTCGCGCCGGTCGCCGATGGCATGCCAGGTAAAGGCCGGCTGATCAAGGGCAGCAACCGGGAGTCGGTGCTCGCCCCGCTGTGGCGCGATAACTCCAGCCTGTACGTGGCGACCGACTGGACCGGCTGGTGGAACATCTACCAGCTCGGCCTGAGCGGTGAGCCGCCACAGGCGCTGTACCCGGCTGACGAGGAGTTCGCCGGGGCGCTGTGGGAGCTGGGCGCGCGGCCGTTCGCGCTGCTCGGTGACGGCAGGCTCGCGGTCAGGCACGGCCGCGGCGGTGCCACCCTCGGCCTGCTCGACCCCGAGACCTCCGAGCTGACCGACCTGGACCTGCCGTTCAACGAGATCCTGATCGGGGTCGCGGCCAGCGGCAGCGTGATCGCCTGCGTCGCCGGCGCGCCGCTGGAGCCGGATTCGCTGGTCAAGGTCGACATCGCCTCGGGCGAGTACACGGTGCTGCGGACCGAGCTGAGCGAACTGCCCGACCGGCGGTACCTGCCGATCCCGGCCCAGGTCGAACTGGAGGGCCCGTACGGGCGGGTGGTGCACGCGCTGGTCTATCCGCCGTCGAACCCGGAGGTGACGGCGCCTGCTGGCGAGCGGCCGCCGTACATCGTGTGGGTGCACGGCGGACCCACCGCCCACGTGACCGCGCGGCTCAGCCTGGAGAAGGCGTACTTCACCAGCCGGGGCATCGGGATCATCGACGTGAACTACGGCGGGTCGACCGGTTACGGCCGGCTGTACCGTAACCGGCTGAACCGCGAGTGGGGCATCGTCGACGTCGCCGACGCCAAGGAAGCGGCCAGGTCGCTGGCCAAGGCCGGGCACGCCGATGAGGCCAGGCTCGGCATCCGGGGCGGCTCGGCGGGCGGCTGGACCGCACTGGCGGCGGTCACCACCGGCGCGGTGCACGATCCGGTGTTCAATGCCGCCGTGGCCTACTACGGCGTCGCTGACCTGCGCAAATTCAGTGAGCACACACACGACTTCGAGTCGCGGTACCTGGACGGGCTGATCGGGCCGCTGCCCGGGTTCGACACCGTGTACGCCGAGCGGGCACCGCTTGGGCACGTGAACAAGAACACCTGCCCGGTGCTGCTGTTGCAGGGGCTGGACGATCCGGTCGTACCGCCTGAGCAGTCCGAGGTCATAGCCGCCGACCTGGCCGCGCACGGCATCAAGCACGCCTACATCGCGTTCGAAGGCGAGTCGCACGGGTTCCGTCGGGCCGACTCGATGATCACCTCGCTGGAGGCGGAACTGTCCTTCTACGGGCAGCTATTCGGGTTCAAGCCGAGGAACGTGCCGGTGCTGAAGCTGAGCGAGAGCAACTAGCGCGCGAACTCCGTGGCGCGGGATTCTCTGACCACCGTCACGCGGATCTGGCCAGGGTAGGTCAGCTCGTCCTGCACCTGCCTGGCCACGTCGCGGGCGATCACCTGCGCACCAAGGTCGTCGACGGTGTCGGGCTTGACCATGATCCGCAGCTCCCGGCCCGCTTGCATGGCGTAGGCCTTCTCGACGCCGGGCTGGGCCGCAGCGATCTGTTCTAGCCGTTCGAGCCGCTTCACGTACGCCTCGAGAGATTCGCGCCGCGCCCCTGGCCGCCCGCCGCTGATCGCGTCCGCGGCCTGGGTGAGCACCGCCTCGACGGTCCTGACCTCGACCTCGTTGTGGTGCGCTTCGATCGCGTGCACGACGTCCTCGTGCTCGCCGTACCGGCGGGCGATCTCCGCGCCGATGAGCGCGTGGCTGCCCTGCACCTCGTGCGTCAGCGCCTTGCCGATGTCGTGCAGCAGCGTGCCGCGCTTGAGCAGCACCGGATCAAGGCCGAGCTCACTGGCCATCATTCCGGCGATGTGCGCGGACTCGACCAGGTGCTTGAGCACGTTCTGGCCGTAGGAGGTTCGGTACTTAAGCTGGCCGAGCAGTTGGGTCAGCTCCGGGTGCATGTCGGTGATGCCCACCTCGATCAGCGCATCCTCACCGGCCCTGATCGTCAGCTCGGTGATCGCCCGGCGGCTCCGCTCGTAGACCTCTTCGATTCGCTGCGGGTGGATACGGCCATCGGCGACCAGCCGCTCCAAGGTTAGCTTGCCGATTTCGCGACGCACAGGATCGAAACAGGAGAGCAGGACCGCTTCTGGTGTGTCGTCGATGATGAGGTTGACGCCGGTGACCGTTTCGAACGCGCGGATGTTGCGTCCTTCACGGCCGATGATCCGGCCCTTCATTTCATCGGCGGGCAGCTGCAGTACCGATACGACCGACTCGCTGGTCTGCTCGCTCGCGACCCGCTGAATCGCGAGCGTCACGATCTTCCTGGCCCGCTGCTGACCTTCTTTCTTAGCGTCGTTCTCGATGTCCCTGACCGCGACCGCGGCCTCGCGCTTAGCTTGGGTATGAATCGTGGCGACCAGTTCGGCCTTGGCTTCGCCGGCCGTCAGCCCGGCGATGCGTTCTAGCTCGGCGTGCTGTTGGTGGTCCAGCTCGTCAAGCGCGGCGCTGCGCTGGTCCAGGTCCTTGCGGGTTTGATCAAGCTCGTCGGCGCGCTGATCGAGCTTGCGCATTTCGTCGTCCAGCCGGCTCTCGCGCTCGGCGACCCGGATCTCGCGGCGTTCCAGGTCGCTGCGGAGCTGCCTGGTCTCGGCGGTCACGAGACGGGTCTCTTCGTCGAGTTCGCGGCGGGTCTGGGCAGCTTGCTCGGCCGCGCGTTCGGCGGTGCGGGTGGCGGCTCGCTCGGCCTGGGCGATGATCGCGGCGGCCTCGGACTCGGCTGCTGCGATGCGCTCGTCCTGTTCGGCCGTCTCGGCCTCTTGCTCGGGCTCCAGTTCTGGCTGGGGCCGGGGCTGAAGCGGGGGCTGGGGCTGAAGCTGGTCGACGGTGCTGGCGGGCGGTTCGACGTTCGGGTTCGCGGCCCGGTACTGGCGAGCTGAGCGAAGAACGATGAGAACGATGACCGCGGCGGCCACGATCGCGAGCACCGCCACGCTGATCCCTAGCACCAGCGCCAAGCCCGCTCCCACCGCGCACCCCTTTCGCTTCTAAGACTCTGAGGTGCCGCTGATCGGACACCTTGAGCCTGACCGCAGCCAGGATTTACCGCGCGCCAACCGCGTTCCCCCCGGCCAGCCCGCGATCCCTGATCCGCAACCAGGCCGAGACGATATGCCGTTATACCGGCACAACCAGCCGAGCCAGCCAGCCATGCCGCCGAAAGGTGGTCACCTATCCTCTCCGGGCCGAAAGCCCTCTCCGAGGCGCAAGCCCGCCGTTTCCTACGAACCGCAGGCCCGCCGTTCTCCTTCTGGCGGCCGCGCCGTCGCGCCACCGCCAGGCCAAACCAATGCCATCTGGCCACCGGGCCGGACCGCTCATCCCCTGGTCAGCGGCCACCCCAGTTGCTCGTCAACTAGCAGTCTGATGCTCATTTATTCACAGGCACGAAGTAACCTCACTGTCCGTGAGGCTAAGCCGGCGGCGACACGACGGTCAAGGTCGCACCCCACGCCTTGGCTGCCGATCGTCAACGATTGACAACCTGACGACCCAACTGCGCACCGTTCGGCCCAAGACGCCGCCTGTCTCGCGGAGCTCACGACATCGCTGACCCGTGCGGGTCGTAACACCCCGAACCCCACGACATCGCTGACCCGCCCGCGCACCCCCAGCAACCCCCGCGGGCCAGCGATGCTGCTGATCCCGCCGGGTTCACGGCATCACTGACCCGTGCGCGTCGTAACACCCCAAGTAAATGTTCACCCGCAGCGTTTCGCGATCGAGCGGCGTGATGTTATTACTCCGTGCTCGCTAATCGCGGAATCGCAGCGTCCCTCACTGACTCAGGCACCCGGTCAGCGCGCGCTGTTGCGGTCGCGCCAGCGCGGGCTCTTGCCGTTGCCACCGTGCTGGCCGTGACCATTTCCAGCGCGCTGGCGGCAGGCGCCACCGCGCCCCCGGCCCGTGCCGCACTGGCCCAGGTCCGGTCAGCCTCGGCCAGCACTGGCTGGCGAGTATCGCTGTCTATTAAGACAGACCCATCGACCCTGATGGACTCCGTCGATGCGGATAGCGCCAGCGATGCCTGGGCCGTCGGCCGGTCCGCTTCCCCACTGACCAAGAACGGCGGGGTAATCGAGCACTGGACTGGAAAGGCGTGGCACCGAGTCGCACCGCCTGCCAATTTGCTCCGCCGTTTCAATAAGACTGACGACGCCTTCTGGGCGGTAGGCGCGAGTTCGGCCGGGAACGTCTGGGCATTCAGCCTGGACGGGAAGTACCTCAGGCTCAATGGCCGCCGGTGGACCTTCGGTCGCCTGCCGCATCCGGGCAAGACGACCATGATCGTCTTGTCAGCCAAGGTATTTAGCCCAACGGACGTGTGGACCTTCGGCTGCCGGGCGACTTCCTTCGGCACGGCCAGTTTCCACTGCGTACCCGCCGCCGCCCGGTTCAACGGTCATGGCTGGACGGCGCTGAGGCTGCCTGGCAAGGGTGTTGTCTGGCAGGCCAGCGCGGTCGGCCCCGCCAACATCTGGGCGATCGACGGGCCGTCGGTAATCAGCGCCACGGGATCGCAACCCCGCGTCCTGCACTGGAACGGCACAACCTGGCAGACCTCATCCAGGCAGCCTAAGCTCCCGAAGGGAACGCAGCTGACCGGCATCGCGGCCACTTCTGACACCAACATCTGGATCGGCGGCAACGTACTGCGACCGAAAACCAAGGTGCGAGGGGTGGCCTTGCACTGGAATGGCCGATCGTGGCTCGACAAAAATCCACCCTCGGAACCGTCAGGCGGCGAGACCGAAATGGCCAGCCTGACTCCAGATGGAAGAGGTGGCATCTTCGAGCTCGCGTCTCGCGTTAAAGGCGAAGCCGGTGTCTCGACTGTTATCAGGCACTACTCGGCTGGCCGGTGGCTCGCGCCGATCTCGAAGAAGAACTGGCAGATCGTCCAGCTCGCCGAGGTTCCAGGCACCAGCTCAACCTGGGGAGTCGGCCTAGGCGGCCCAGGCTCTCGCCTCGCCCTCGGCCTGATCGTCCTTAACGGCCCGACACCCCGGTAAGGCGTCGCACCGTTCCCCGGCGACCTAATCCGATTGCTCGAATTGGCTGTCCTCGCTGAACTCGTCGTCACCGACGAACTCAAGGCCGAACCCATCGTCGTCGCCCAGCGCCTCCGCGTCCTGCCCCGCCCGCTCGATCGCTTCCCTGACCACGCTGTAGGCCAGCCCCGCCGAGTACCCCTTCCTGGCCAGCATCCCGACTAGCTTCTTGATCCGCGCGGCCTCCGACGGACCGGTCGTGCTGGCGAGCCGACGCTCCACCAGCGCCAACGCCGTCGCCCGCTCAGCCTCGTCGCTCAACTGCTCGACGGCCGCCTCGATGTCACTCCGATCGACCCCGCGCCGGCTCAGCTCGGCAACCAGCGCCCGCCGGCCCAGACCCCGGCCGTAATGCCGCGACTCAACCCAGGCGGTAGCGAACGTCGCGTCGTCGATCAGGCCGACCTCGGCGAATCGGCTCAGCACCGACTCAGCCGCGTCGGCCGGAACTCCCCGTCGGCTGAGCGCGTCGGCCAGCTGAGCTCTGGTACGCGGAGCAGCCGTCAGCAGCCGCAGGCAGATAAGCCGCGCGATCGACTCGGGATCCGGCTCGTCCTCACGATCGTCGTCCCAGCCAAGCCCAGCCTTGGCCACGCCAGTGGCCTCGATCTCCCGGCCGATGCCGCTGGCGCGCATCCGACGACGGGCCCCGCCGACCGAAGACGCGCCGCCGGAAGACCCGCCGCCGGAAGACCCGCCGCCGGAAGACCCGCCGGCTGACGACCGACGGCCCGATGACCTGCCCGCCATCGGCCTACCGGCCGCCGTCCAGTCCCGGTACCACCTCTAGCCCGCCGCTTCGCCTGGTCGCCGGGCTCGGCGCGGCGGCGGCCGACCCGTTCGACGCCGCCCCGTTCGACGCCGCCGCATCGGCCGTCAGCTGCGGCCCGATCCCGAGCTTTTCCTTGATCTTCTTCTCGATCTCGTTGGCGGTGTCCGGGTTCTCGCGCAGGTAGTTCCTGGCATTTTCCTTGCCCTGGCCGAGCTGGTCACCGTCGTAGGTGTACCAGGCACCGGACTTACGCACGATCGCCTGCTCGACGCCGAGGTCGATCAGGCTGCCTTCCCTGCTGATCCCGATGCCGTACAGGATGTCGAACTCGGCCACCTTGAACGGAGGCGCCATCTTGTTCTTGACGACCTTCACCTTGGTCCGGTTGCCGACTGCCTCGGTCCCGTCCTTGAGCGTCTCTATCCGGCGGATATCAAGCCGCACCGAAGCGTAAAACTTCAGTGCCTTACCACCAGTGGTGGTCTCGGGACTGTTGTGCACCATGACACCGTCAACGAAGTAGTTGTGACCGCCCTCGACCTCGATGTCGAACCTATTCATCGATCGCGTCGGCGGCTTGACGTGGATGTCCAGGATCCGGGCGGGCTGCGGACGTACTTCGGCCGGAGCGAACTCGGCCTCCACGCTGAACTGCCCGCGGAATTTCGGCAGCAGCTTGTACTCCATCGATGGGTGCAGGTAAGGGGCCACCAGCTTCTGGAACTTCGCTGTCGCAGCGACGGAGAAGACAAGCACCGCCACCTGGCGCGCTCCCTTCATCGCCAGCCTGACCTCAAGCCCGTGCGTGTCCTGCAGGTACTGCACCAGCCGGTCACGCGTGCCTGGGCTCATCGCCTCGACACAGATCTCGATCCGGCCAGATCCGTCACGGGTCCGCTCCTGGGCACCCTTGGACCGCACCGCGAAACTGCCATCGTCGGCATACCAGACGGCCAGCGCCAGCGGCGTAAGCGCCTTGAGGTAGTCCCAGCTCAGGTGCTTCTTGCCGTCGCCGAAGTAAACAGCGTCGTGGATCTCAGCCAGTTCTGGCAACGGCGTGAAGTCGGCGAACACCGCGCTCTTCGCGTTCGTGGTCCGCGAGCAGGTGATGTTCCCGAGCATGGAGACCTTCCAGTCCAGGTACGGCGCCTGCTTAGCACCGTGCCCCATCCGGAACCTGGTCCCTGACCGCTGCCGCAAGTTCGGGGACAGGCTGCCGTCGCCCATGAGCGAGCCGAGGATCAGCTGGATTTGCTGGCTGCTCAGTAGCTTCGGCTCAGCGGTGATCACCCGGTCGCCAACCAGGAGCTCGCCCGCCGGGCGGTATCCGCCGGGCGTCTGGATCAGATGGTTCTCGGTCGCAGCGAACTGGGCGCGACCATTGCCGCCTGACTTGGCGACGGTGAACTGCAGGAAGCGCTCCGCCGGGCCGTTGTTGAACCAGTTCACGATCTGACGCGGGACGATCTCGCCGGAATCCGGGTCGTAGGACAGGACCTCAACGTCAAGACGCTGGTTGACGATCTTGCCGATCTTCTCCTGCGTGCCGTCGGCGAGCGTCACCTTCGTCGCATACGACATGCAGCCGAACATGACGCCGATTTTCTCTCGGAGCTGGTTGATGAAGATGGCGGTGGTCTTGGTCTGGTTGAGCGCTCCCGCGATCTTGCGCAGGGCCTGGGACATCAGCCGGGCCTGCAGGCCGACGTGGCTGTCGCCCATCTCCCCTTCGATTTCGGCCTTGGGTACCAGCGCCGCCACCGAGTCGATCACGATGACGTCGATCGCGGCGGAGCGGATCAGCATGTCGGCGATCTCCAGCCCCTGCTCACCGGTATCTGGCTGGGACACCAGCAGCGCGTCGGTGTCGACGCCAAGCTTCTTGGCGTACTCGGGGTCAAGCGCGTGCTCAGCGTCGATGAACGCCGCGATACCTCCGGCCTTCTGCGCGTTCGCGACGGCGTGCAGCGCCAGTGAAGTCTTACCGCTGCTCTCAGGCCCGTAGATCTCAACAATCCGGCCGCGGGGCAAGCCGCCGATGCCAAGCGCGACATCGAGCGCAATCGACCCGGTCGGGATTATCTCGACGGGAGCACGCGTATCATCGCCGAGCCGCATGACGGCACCCCGACCGAACTGCCGTTCGATCTGGGCGAGCGCGGTTTCCAGGGACTTATCCCTGTCCCCGACCTTAACGCCACCCGACTTGTCGTTCGGTGCCATGTGAACTCCCGTTGGGATCGTGGGCTCACGCTGAGCCCGAGTCTCCGTTGCGAAACGGCGCAAACTTTGTCTCGCCCTAGTCTTGGATGACGCTACGCGCCGCCACTGACAATTTGCGGCCAGCTCGCCTAAGGCCGCATCAGCCGGCCCGGAAAGCTACCGGCCGGGCCAGCCTAACGAACAACTGTTCGATCATGGTGACGACTCGCCGGGAACCGGGCCAAGACCTTATCCACGACCCGGGCGACGTCGACCGGAACCGAGGTATCCACCACGACCAGTTCCCCCAGTCCGATCGGCTGGTCGAACTCGGCCGCCAGTTCCGCCGACATGGTGTCCACCACGTGCACCGGATGCCTGGTCGCCGCCCGGCCGTTGTAGCGTGCGGTGGCCAGCGCGCTCTTCCCGGCCCCCGGCGCCCCAGATACCAGCACGACCCGACGGCCGGCCCCGGCCCGAGCCCCGGAATCTCCCATCAACGCAACCGGTCAGCGACCGGAAACGCCAGGCAGATCGCGCGCCAGATCATCTTGACGTCCTCGCCGTCGGCCATCGCCTGCTGCACAGTCCGATCGCCGAGCCCGGCCAGGACGTAGTCCTTGGCGACACTCTGCGCGTAGCCGGCGCCGAACTGCTCGTCCATCCGCTGCCAGAACTCGGTCATTCGCACGGCGGTCAGGCTACCCCTCGGCCCTGCCCTATAAGACCAGCTACGGCTGATCCGCCGGATCGAGCGCCTCACTGGCGTTCAGCCCGTGGTGGCGGAACGCCAGCGCTCGCGACCACCGCCCCGCATAGCGTGCCAACGCCGATGGCGGGACTGCCAGCACGGGGCATTTCGCATGCCCGAGGCAGTATCTGGCCGTCGCGACCCAGCCAACCCTGGCCAGCGCGCCCCGTCGCCCGGCCCCGATCACGATCACGTCGTCCGGCTGGTCGGCCAGTTCGACCAGAACCTCGCCGGCCGGGCCCCGGACGACCGCCGGCATCATTCGAATCCCGTCAGGCTCCCCGCCCCAGGCCGCCTCTATCGACTCAGTCAGGCGCTGCCGCGCTGCTTCTTGCCAGACCTTGCGCAGCAGCGGATTCGGAGCCCGCCGGTCCGCCATGTCACCGCCCGGCGGCAGCCAGGCATGCACGGGGATCAGCAATGCTTCCGAATTCTCGGCGAGTAGCCTGGCGTACCGCAACGCGCGGATGCTGCCCGGCGAGCCGCAAGCGCCGACGATCACACGACCAAATAACACGAGCCAGCACCTTCTCACGTTCAGCCGATCCAGCGCCTTCCAGCTAACCAGGCGCGACCGACTCAAACGTCCAGATCGAGGAGGTTACCGCAGTTCAAGCTCGGTTTTAGAGCGCTCGCAACGCCGACCGGCCTAGGTCACCGCCTCAGCCACCTCACAGATCACCAGCGAAGTGCCCCGTCACTGCAGCGCCCTCAGGCCACCGCGAAACGACCCGCCGCAGTTGCGGTCTGCGGACTGCCGTCCGCAGACCGCACTGCTGGTGTTTGCCAACCAAGAGCGTTATCCCACTTAATCGATCGGATATATTGGCTGGTAGAGGGCCGAATTTAGGGAAGACTCTTGCCGGCGCCGGATGTTACTGTCAAAGCCAGGAGCTTGCGCATTTCCCGAATCTCCCCCGGAGGCCCCGCCGTGACTAGCCGAGCAGCTAGCCAGCGGTCAACGTTGACCTGCCGTCGCCATGTAGATCTGCAACGTACCTCCAGCGCAATCTGTCGTTCCGGCTGCTGACCACGATCTAAGCCGCTCGCAGCCAAGCCTTCAGCTCGGTTACTCAGGTATGCCCTGAGCGCGGCAGGACCTCAAGCAGAAGGAACGACCTGATGCCAGCCAATACCGGCACGACCGATACCGACTCGGCCAAGACAGACGCGCCGACCATACCGCAGCCGGCCGCGCCACGTCCGCCAAGATCGCCAAAAGCCAGACAGCAGCAACGCGGCCTGGGCCAATGGGCGCTCAATCACTTCGAGCCGCTGAATGCCGCCGAGCGGTTCAAGAAGGACGACGCCGGCCTCAACGTCCGCGACCGGATCATCGGCCAGTACGCGGCCACCGGGTTCGAGTCCATCGACCCGACCGATCTGCGCGGCCGGTTCCGCTGGTGGGGCCTGTACACCCAGCGCCGGCCCGGCATCGCGGGCGGCAAGACGGGCCTGCTCGAAGACGAAGAGATCGAAGACAGCTACTTCATGATGCGGGTGCGCATCCCCGGCGGCCAGCTCAGCACCGAGCAACTGCGCACGATCGGCGGCATCTCCAAGGAGTACGGCCGCGACGTAGCCGACATCACCGACCGGCAGAACGTCCAGTTCCACTGGATCAGGATCGAAGACGTACCCACGATCTGGGAACGCCTCGACGAGGTCGGCCTTTCCTCTATCCAGGCCTGCGGCGACGTCCCGCGCAACATCCTTGGCTGCCCGGTGGCCGGGATCGACGCCGAGGAGATCATCGACGGGACCGCCGTGCTCCGCGCCACCGAGGCCGTGGCCGCCGGCAACCCCGAGTTCGGCAACTTGCCACGCAAGTACAAGACCGCGATCTCGGGCTGCGCCTCGCACTGCACCGGGCACGAGATCAACGACATCTCCTTCGTGGGTGTCCAGGGCCCGGGTGGCACTCCTGGTTTCGATCTGTGGGTCGGGGGCGGCCTGTCCACTAACCCGATGCTCGCGGTCAGGCTCGGCGTCTTCGTCGAACCTGACCAGGTCCCGGCCGTCTGGGCGGGCGTGACCGGCCTGTTCCGCGACTACGGTTACCGCCGGCTGCGCACCAGGGCCAGGCTCAAGTTCCTCGTCGCCGACTGGGGCGCGGAGCGCTTCCGCGACGTGCTCGAACGCGAATACCTCGGCTTCGCGCTCCCCGACTGGCAGGCTCCGCCGCCGCCGCTTCACGGCAGCAGGGACCACATCGGGATACACCGCCAGACCGACGGTCTCTACTACGTGGGCGTCGCACCGCACACCGGTCGCGTCTCCGGCAGCCAGCTCTGGCAAGCCGCCGATCTGGCCGAGGAATACGGCTCGGGCAGGCTGCGAACGACGACCGAGCAGAAACTGCTATTCCTTGACATTGAGAAGAAAGATTTGCGTCCGCTCGTTGCCAATCTTGAGGCCATCGACCTGGTCGCCAATCCGTCGCCGTTCCGACGCGGCACGATGGCTTGCACCGGACTTGAGTTCTGCAAGCTGGCGATCGTCGAGACCAAGCAGCGGGCCCGTGACCTGTACACCGAACTCGAACGAAGGCTCCCCGAGTTCGACACCCCGATCACGATCAACGTGAACGGCTGCCCGAACTCCTGCGCACGGTTCCAGCTCGCCGACATCGGGCTCAAGGGCTCGATCGTCGACGGCGAGGAAGGCTTCCAGGTGCACCTGGGGGGCTCGCTCGGTGCCGATCCGTCGTTCGGCCGCAAGCTGCGCGGCCTGAAGGTCACCGCCGACAATCTCCCCGACTACGTCGAGCGGCTGCTCCGCCGCTACCAGTCCGACCGAACCGAAGGCGAGCAGTTCGCGACCTGGGTCAGACGGGCCGACGAGGGGCTGCTCCAATGAGCGAAGATGGTGCGGGCAGTACCGAGCGGCAGGTGCCTTTCTTCTGCCCGTATTGCGGTGACGAGTCGCTGCGGCCGAGCGGGCCGGACGCCGGCGGCTGGACCTGCGGCTCCTGCGCACGCAGCTTCAAGCTGTCGTTCGCTGGCCTGACCGGATCGGGAGCCGCGCAATGAGCGGCTACCCGATCGAGCTCGACCTCAGCGGCCGCCCCGCCGTGGTGGTCGGCGGCGGCCCGGTCGCGCTGCGCCGCACCAAAGCGCTGCTGGATGCGGGCGCTGAGGTGACCGTCATCGCCCCGGTCCTGTGTGCCGACTTCACCAGGCTCGATGTGACGATCCTGACCAGGCATTATCAGGACGGCGACCTCGACGGTGCCTGGCTGGTGCACGCGGTGACCGACGACCCGCGGGTCAACGCCGCTGTCGCCGATGCCGCCGAGCGGGCCAGGATCTGGTGCGTGCGGGCCGACGACGCCAAGGCATCCCCGGCCCGAATCCCGGCGGTAACCAGGCATGGCGACATCACCGTCGCCGTGACCTCCGATGGCGATCCGCGCCGCTCCCAGCGGCTTCGCTCCGCGATCAGTCACAAGCTTGCCGCCGGCGAACTGCCGGTCCGCCCGCAGCGCCGGCGCCGGCCAGGTCAAGGTCACGTCGCGCTGGTCGGCGGCGGCCCAGGCGATCCTGGGCTGATGACCGTACTCGGCCGCCGCCTTCTGGCGCAGGCCGATGTGGTGGTCGCCGACCGTCTCGGCCCGCGCGACATCCTCGCCGAGCTTGACCCGGACGTAGAGGTCATCGAGGCCGGGAAAGCGCCGGGTGCGCACCAGCTCACCCAGGATCAGATCAACGAGCTGATCGTCGAACGCGCCCTGGCGGGCAACCGGGTCGTGCGGCTCAAGGGCGGCGATCCGTTCGTCTTCGGCCGGGGCGGTGAGGAAGCACTCGCCTGCGTCCAGGCCGGCGTGCCAGTCCAGGTGGTCCCGGGCGTCACCAGCGCGATCGCGGTGCCGGCCTACGCCGGAATCCCGGTCACCCACCGGGGAATCACCCAGGACTTCGCGGTGGTCTCCGCCCATCTCGACCCGTCCCAGCCCGGCGCGTCGGTCGACTGGGCCGCCCTCGCGGCCGGTCCCGGCACCCTGGTCCTGCTCATGGCCATGGCTCACCTGGAGCAGATCACCGCCGAGCTGGTCAAGCGCGGCCGCGACGGCACCACCCCGGTCGCCGTGATCCAGGACGGCACGACCGAGCACCAGCAGGTACTGATCTCCACGCTCGAACGCGTCGCCGCGGAAGCCGCCGCTCACCGCATCACCTCCCCCGCGGTTGTCGTAATCGGCGACGTGGTCAGCCTGCGCGCCCAGCTAGCCGCCGGGTCCGCCGGGACCGCCTGGTCCGCCGGTCAGAACCGCCAAGACCGTCAAGATCGCCAGACAGGAGCCGCCGCATGAGGCCGTTGGTGGCAGTAGCCCACGGAAGCAGCAACCCCGATGCGGCTACGACGATGACGGCCCTCGCCAGCCAAGTCAGACGGCTGGCCCCGGTGATCGACATCCGGGTGGCCTATGTCCAGCACACAAGTCCGTCCTTGTCGGAGGCGCTGGAGGATGCCGGAGAGAACGCCGTCGTCGTCCCGCTGCTGCTGTCGACCGGCTATCACCTGACTACCGACATCATCGGCTTGACCCGCCGCGTCGCTGGTCCCCTAGGCCCCGACCAGCTCCTGGTCACCGCCCTGGTCAGTCGCCTGACCGCCGCTGGCGCCCCGCCGGGCACCCCGGTCGTGCTCGCCGCCGCGGGATCTTCCGACCCCCTGGCCACCGACCAAGTCGAGACCCAGGCCAAACTCCTGGCAGGCGAACTCGACGTCGAGGTGCTGCCTGCCTACGCCGCCTCGGGCCAGCCAACCATCCCCGACGCCGTCGCCGACCTGCGTCAGCGCCACGGTGGTCCCGTTGCCGTAGCGAGCTACCTACTCGCCCAGGGCCACTTCCACGACAGTCTCGCGAACTCAGGCGCCGACTGGGTCACCGAACCACTCGGTGCCCACCCCGCCGTGGCCGCCCTCATCATCGACCGCTACCGCGCGATCCCCGCCTGAAATATCAACCCCGGCAATCCAGTAGTCTGTGCGCCATTGAGCGCGAGTTACTTGGGGTTGCTGAATGCCGCGTGCCTATGACCTGGGATTGCTCATTCCGTCCCGCGAAGAGTTTGACTGTGCGCGCGAAGTGCTCGATTTCGGCGACGCGTTCCGCCAGGGTGGTTATTTCCTGCACCCGTTCACTGTTCCCGACAGCAAGCTTTCCGGCGTTGCGCTGGTGCTCTTCGATGTCGGACTGGCCAACGCCGCCGTGGCCACCACGAACCTGCTCAGTCTTGTCGACTTGCGCCAAGTCGCGATGATCGGCGTCGCGAGCGCGCTCGATGAAGGCCTTCGGCCGGGCGATGTCGTCATCGCGTCCGGGGTCGACGAATACATGCGCGCCGCGAAGGCTGACGCTGGCGAGTTCCAGGTTGGCGGCAACGTGTGGAACGCTAGCCACCAGCTGGTTAGTTTCGCCAATAATTTCCGTTATCTGAATGGTGACTATCAAGTCTGGCGTGACCGGACTCGGAGCCGAGCGCCAGCATCCGAGCCCGATTACCGCGTCGGGCAGATCGCGAGCGGTGACATCGGCGGCGCCGCGATTGAGTTCCGCCAATGGCTGCTCCACCACAACCGCCGCAGGGTCGCTCTGGAAATGGGGGCCGCAGGCGCGACTGAGGCGATCTACCACAGCGGCCGAACCGATCTGCTGGTCATTCGCGGCATTGCCAACCGACCCGACCGTAATATCGACAACGCAGGCTGGATTCGGGTCGCGGCACTGAACGCGGTCGATCTGCTCGGCGCGCTGGTGACGAACTCCGACTTTCCCTGGCCCAAACCGCCGGCCGCTTCGACCACCGTCCCCGAGTCGGCCAAGCGCCCCGAGCCGACTGGCGACGGGCCTAAGCACGTGTTCTTGTCCTACGCTCACGAGGACACCGACGCCGTCGACCAGCTGCAGGAAGCCCTGGAGGCCGCCGGGATCCAGGTCTGGCGGGACACGAAGGATCTGCTGCCCGGGCAGGATCTGAGGTCCACTATCCGGAAGGCGATCACCGGCAGCGCGTTCGTGTTCATCACGTGTTTCTCGGCCGCGAGCGTGGCGCTGACGAAGAGTCATCAGAACGAAGAACTGATGCTGGCGATCGAGGAAGTCCGCCAGCGCCGGATCGACCAGCCCTGGCTGATCCCGGTCCGGCTCGACGCCTGCGAAGTACCCGACCGCGAAATCGGCGGCGGTCGCACGCTGCGCTCGCTGGTCTGGATTGACCTGTTCGGGCCCACCAAGGCCCAGCAAACCCAGCGGCTCGTCAGGGCCGTTCAGCAGAACCTCAGCCTCGGCTAGTCCACCCGGCTGACCTGCTCACCGAGCGCGACCGCAAGGTTCTCCCTGGCCGCCTGCGTACTCGGGTGACCAGAGCCATGCAGCCGCTCCCGGTCGGCCAGCACCCGCCGCAGCAGGCCGGCCGCCTCGCCGCTCCGGCCCAGTTCGAAGTAGTCGGCCGCCAGATTGTTCCGCGAGGTGATGGTGTCTGAGTGCTCGGACCCGAGCACCCGGTCCCGATCGGCCAGTACTCGCCGGTCAAGCGCGAGTGCCTCAGCCGCTTGACCCGTCGCCCGGTAGGCAGCCGCCAGATTGCTCCGCGCCGTGAGCGTGTCCTGATGCTCCTTGCCCTGCAGCTTCTCGAACCCGATCACGACCGCCGCGTAATGAGGTTGCGCCCGCGCTGGATATCCGGCCGCGTTATAGGCATGAGCCAGGTTGTTACGCGCTGTCAGCGTCCGCCGATGACCCCCGCCTAGCCGCTGCTCAAGATCGCTTAAGGTCCGCTCTTGACGGCGGATGTCCTTGGTATCGGCTGCCTGGGCCGCCGATTCGCTTGTCCACGGGAAGTCAGGGTTGGTGACCAGCGCGGCAAGCAGGTCAACGGCGTTCAGCGCCGCATATCGGCGCCATGCCCCCCGATCGGCACCGGAGTCTGAGAAAGCGTCTAGCTTCTTCTTGCGCTCATCAGCGAAGTCCGAGATGCCGCGAACCACCAGCAGATCGGTGCGCCCGCTCTCGTAGATCGCCCTGGCCGCACCGCCGGCCTCCATCTCGATCGCCAGCCGCAACCGGTTGTGATGCAGCAGCCACTGGGCGAACCCGTCCGCCGCACCCACGACGTCGCCGCTGGCGATCGGTCCCACCAGATACTCGGGGGTCCCTTTCGTCAGCGTGCCGGTCTTGGACAGCAGGCCAGGATTACGCCGCGATCTCGCCCGTTCGCCCCAGGCCTCGAAGCTGCCCGGCAGGTAGCGGAAGTTATTGACGAAGTTGACCAGGTCGCGACTGGCCGTCCAGGAGTTCCCGCCAACCTCGAATCCGAATCCGCGGCCCGATCCATTGGGTGCCGCCTTGGCCGAGTACAGGTACTCATCGATCGACGATGCGACCACCAGGTCGCCGAGTCTCAGTCGGTTATCAAGCGCGCCCGCGATACCTATCAACGCCAGCATGCGAAGTTGATACCGGTCCAGCAGCCTGCTGGTCGCCACCGCTGAGCCCGTCAGTCCCATGTCGTAGAGCACCACGGCGATCCCGCGCAGTTCACTGCCAGGCACGGTGAATGGATGCAGGTAACGCCCATCATCGAGAATGGCCCGATCGAAATCCAGGATCTCCCGTGCGCAGTCGAATTCCTCGCGCAGCGGGATGATCAGTCCGAGATCATATGCATCGCTCATGATTCAGCACTCCCGTACCCAGAACGGCCACGAACCGGCCGGCTCTAATCTTGAGACCGCTGCAGCACCGCGACCTCCTGCTGCAGCACTTCCTTAACCTCTTCGATGTCGAACTGGTCGAGCAGGCCGGCCTCAAGCCTGCGCAGCAACCGCTCCAAACGCGCCAGTTTCATCGAGTCGGTCTCGCCTTGCTGCGTGATTCGCGCGTTGCCAAAGGCCACGGTGCCCGTGATCTCGCCATCGCGGCCGAACATGATGCCCGAATTGTTCGCCGGCTGCTGGTTCGGACCTTGCGGCTCCACGTTGAACCTGGACATAGCATTCCTTGCTGTTAGTTACTTTTCACGGAGGCGTTGCCGAAGGCGAGGGTTCCGCTGACACTGACGTTCTTGCCGATGACTCCGCTGTTGTTGATGACCGCGCCCGCGCTCTGAGCGTAAGCGGATATATCGACGCCCTTGTCGGCCAGGAAGTCGAGCACGGTGTCGGTGATCATGCGCTCGGCGAGCTTGGTGTACTTGGTCACGTCCAGTTCTTGGATATAGGTTCCAAGCCGAGGAGCCGCACCCAGCTCTCTGACGCTAATCAACGCGCCAAGGTCACCGATCGCGACTTGCTTAGGCGCATTCGTCTCGGCTCGATAGCCGCGCCAGTGGCCGAGCCTCGTGTTGAGCGACTTAGCCAGCCGGCCTGGTGAGTAGAACACGTCCTCGAACAACTGGCGGAGAGAATGCCGGACGACCCTGAACGCGAAGGCGCCCTGGGACAGTTTCGGCAGCGCGTCGATGAAGCTGTACCGAGGATCAACCGGAGGCATGACCGCGGCGACAAACTCCACGTAGAGCATGCGGCCTTCCACCGCGACATAGATGAACGCCGAAGTTATCACGCCGTGATCCCAGCCGTCGATAACCTTCCCGCGGCTCGCCCAGACAGGCTGGCTCTCGTCCCGCACCGAGAATCGCTGGTAATAGCGCAACCCCGCCTGCGGTTGCCTGATCAGAGCGTGAATGGCATCCGGGCTGGCCCACGAGTAGGGCACACCCAGCCGGAGGTCGAGCACCGGTGAATCCCAGCGCTGATAACCAGGGCCGACGATGAGGTCATCCAGTGCCAGGCCGCTCAGCCGCTCGTTCCCTGGCAGCGCTTCGTCATTCAGCAGCAGCAGCCGGTCCCGAATCGCCTGATGCAATTCCACCGGGTCGATCGCCACATAGCCCTGCGAGTTACTCAGGCCGGGAATCAGGCCGCGGCCGCTATTTTCGCGCAGCAACTCGATCGCGATCGACCAGGCCCGGCCGGTATCGGCACTGGCGGAGAACCCAGCTCGACTCAGTTCGTCGAACGGATTGCGCCGGGCTTCGACCTTGGCGTTGGGGTGCGGCGCTAGCGACTTCGGCGTGCCGCTAAAGGACAGTTCATCGCATTGCGTGCGAGCCACCAGGTACCAGAAGACCAGTTGGACGGCCACAATCCCGCCAAGCACTACCAGCGTCGCCGGGGACGTCAGATTGAGTTGCTGCTGAAGGGTAGATCCGACATCGCCGCTACCCGAACTGAGGCCCTTCGCTATCGCGTCAATAACCGGCGCGAGCAGAATGAGAAACAGTTCGCCGAGGAGATTCAAGCCGAGTAGCACCGACCCCACGAGGGCGAAGATCTTGAATCCGTGCGATTTCCTGGCCCAGTCCACGCTGGGCAGGAAACCGACGAAGTAGCAGATCATGAGGAAGACCTCGGTCTGGAATGGCACCAGCCTCAGCCCGGCCAAAAGCAGCACTACGAACAGGGTGTCCCTGATTAGCCGCATCTTCCTGGCCCGCAAGCAGTTCCGCATGATCGGATCGAGGTCGATGCCCTGCGACGGCGCCACGCCCCGGTGCGTGGTTATCAGCTGCCGGATGACCGTGTTCGTATAGACCGGATCCTCGTAGGCAGCCGCGCACAGGTACCGCGTCGCGTTGGACATCTTGGCCGGAGGCCGGTCCCCGATGTGATTGAAGAATCCGCCCGAAGCCGGCAGCCAGTGTCCTGCCTGCGGAGCCGGCTGGGCCGATCCAAGCTGAACCGGCCCAGCCTGAACTGGCACAGACAGAGCCTGGCCATTCGGCACCTGGTAGATCGGAATTGGCGGAGCCGACTCGCGCCCCACTGCCGGTACGTAAGTAGCCACTGAGGCAATTCCGGCGGCACCATTTCGGATTGCTGTACCGCAACTGTCACAGATCGTAGCCGAGACCGCGACAACGGCATGGCAGTTTCCGCATTGCACGGATGAACCCCCACTCCCCCTAGTAACCCCACCCGAAGCTGATGCTACTTGAGGCAATGGCGAATCGCTACCCGCAAAGAATGGCTATTGGCTATTAGCCCTGACTACGCCGCGACGCCAAACAGCTCGGTCACTCGCTCGTTGAACTCCGACACGACCGCTAGCCGCCGGTACGGTCGCAGCGCGACCTGAACCTGCCGGACGAATCCGACGCACCGATCCGATAGGACATCCTCCGACAAGATCTCCGTTGCCCTCGTCGCGGCGTTGCAGGCCCGCTCGGGCTCACCGCCGCCCGCGTAGGCGAGCGCGAGCGAGGTATGCCGGAACGCCCGCTGCCTGACGAATGATGAGTCTTGCATCCGCAACGCGGCCCGGAAATGACCTTGCGCCCGGTTCCAGTCGCCCATCTCGAGGTAGCAACTGCCGATCTGCTCATTCACGTTGGCCTCGTCCTGCCAGTACGCCCAGCCTGGTTCCGGCACCTCAGCTCCGGTACTGCGCAGAGCGTCATAGGCGGCGTCGATCGCGGACCGGCAAGGCCTTTCTTCCTTGACGCCCGAGCAAGCCATCGCGACCCGAAGATCGACGATGGCCTGCACGCGGGGGCAGGAGCCCGAGTAACTGTGCTTTGCCGCTGCGGCCAGCTTGACGGCATCACCATGCTGCCCGGCATGCCATGCCTGCAGTGACATAAAGCCGAGTACATTCGCGCCGGCCGCTCGGTCGCCGGCGGCGTGCGCCGCGTGCAGGGCAGCGAGCCAGTAGCGCTGCGCGAGCGGATTCCGGCCCGCGTCATAGCTCAGCCATCCGGCGAGCCGCATCAGTTCGCCCGCGGCGCCCGTGAGCCGCGTCCCGACGCTTGAGGTATAACTGCCGTCCCTGAGCAGTTCTACGACATGACTCACCTGAGCACGCACGAGCGCGAGCGCCGCGCCACCGCCCAGCTGGTCATCCATCCGGCGAAACTGGGCCGTCTGCTCCTCGATATTGTCGACGTGAACGTCCTTGATACGCCGGCCCGCGACCCGACTGGCGTCGTCGGCCGGATTGGCGATCAGCCATTCGAAAGCCGGGGTCGTTAATGCGCCGCCGGTCAGGCTCAGGAAGATTCGACGATCCATTGCTGCTCCATCCATTATTTCAGTGGCCGCGCAGAGGGCACCGTCGACAGTCCAGGGAACCACCAGGCCGATGTCCGCCGGCACGCACAACATGTCCGCGTCGCCTGTGCCCCAGCCCAGATCCTCAGGACTGACTTCTATTCCCAGCGTGCCACTGAGCAGGTGCGCTGCCAATGTCGGCCACGGCTGGCGAGGTACCGCTCCCCGAAACCATTTGTACGGGGTCTTCTGGTCAATGCGATGTTTCAGCCCGAGTTCGTACGCCTGCACATTAAGTCGCTTGGCGAATTGTTCAGGAGACAGGCTGGCGCGCTGCAGTAGAGCGCGCAAGGGAACATCGGGATCTGCCAATGAAGCCTCCTTTTCCTTAACCCTCTAAGCACGTAGCGCACCTAGAGCACTACATAGAACTCTAACAGAGATCCCCGGCAACACGGTGTCCTGTTGAGCGTGCCAACACGACTTCCTGTTTCCGCTCGGGATGCCCCAGCCCGATTCCGGCAGGTCAACTTGCCGGCGTTCCCCGAGGCGCTGAGGCCCGCCCGCCAATGGACCAACCGAACCCTGCAGGACTGGCAGCTCACTGAATCGACGCACACGGTCGAACAGCTCGTCAGCGAGCTGCTGGCTAACTCGATCGAGCACGCAAGGACGACTTCGGTCGGGGTCTGCCTGATCGATGCGGACCGGACGCTGCTGATCGAGGTCGACGACACCGACGCCGAGCGCCTGCCGACCCGCAGGGCACCCAGCCTTGACGACACCAGCGGGCGTGGGCTGCTGATCGTCGAAGAGCTGAGCGACCGGTGGGGTGTCCGGGTCACGAATCACGGCAAGACCGTCTGGTGTGAACTCGCCATACTGCGAGAAAGCTCATGACCCGGCTGACCGGCACCGGCCGGATCGCGGATGACTTGTACTTGATCGCACACCACGAGGTCAACGGCCGGCCGTTCCTTCAGCCGCGCGCGATCGGGCTCGGCCTGGCCGGAGCACTGCTGGCCGAACTGACCCTGCCGGGCCTGATCCGCGTCTGGCCAGAGGCAATCGTGGTGACCGGCCGGTCAGCCCGGCCAGCCGACGGATTAACCCGAGGCATCGTCGCCCGGCTGATCGCCGAGCCGCAGCGCCATCCGGCCAGGGACTGGCTCGCGTTCCTGGCCCGCACCGCCACCAGCGACGTGGCCGGTCGACTCGTGCGGTCCGGCTATCTGACCCAGGGCTGGTCGCGCCGCCCCTGGCGCGGCGAGCGCTGGGTGCCGGTGGACGCGGACTGTGCGTTCGCGCCGTTCTACCGGGCCGGCGGCGCGCTCGACCCGGCCAAGCAGCCAACCGTGTCAGGTACCGCCCTGGCCGGACTCGCCCAGGCTTGCGGGCTCGGTTCCCGACTGGCGCAGTTCGGCCCGGCGGGCGCGCTGCGTCACCTGGACGAGACCGTCCGTCAGCTCAATCCCGACCTGCGCGAGTTGATCGCGCAGACCCAAGCGGCCGTCGACAGCGCCGTGCTGTCGCACCGCGTCTGACCGAAGTCCTCCTTAGAGGATCCGCCAAAGGAGACATCTTGTTCCAAGCACAGCCCAGATCCCCCCGCCCTGGCCTGTCCCAGGAGCTGGCGAAGGATCGGCTCGGCGTGCCGTCCGTGCTGTTCTTCGTCCTGGCCGGGGTAGCACCACTGACCGTCGCGGCCGGCGTTATCCCGACGGCTTATCAGATCACCGGCCTGACCGGCATTCCCGCCGCGTTCGTGGCCATCGCCGTGATCCTCGGCTTGTTTGCCGTCGGCTACGTCGCAATGACCAGGCACATTACGAACAGCGGAGCTTTCTACGCCTTTATTTCCCGCGGTATCGGACGGATAGTTGGCGTAGGCGCCGCTTTGGTCGCCCTCCTGTCCTATTCGTTTTTGCAGGTCGGGCTGTACGGCGCCTTCGGGCCGAATGCCGCGAGCGAGGCGGCGGCGCACCTTGGCCTGCACGCCGCGTGGTGGGTGTGGGCGCTTGGCGCGTGGGCGGTGATCACCGTACTCGGACTGCTGCGCGTCGACATCACCGGCTGGGTGCTCGGCGTGCTGCTGACCGCCGAGATCGCGGTGATCCTGGCCGAGACCGTGTCCGGGCTGCTGCACCCGCACGGCGGGCAGCTTAGCTTCGGCACCCTCTCCCCCGCCGATCTGACCTCGGCCGGGGTTGGCACCTTCGGCGTCCTCGCGGTGGTCGCGGTGCTCGGATTCGTAGGGTTCGAGCAAGCCCCGGTGCTCGCCGAAGAGGCCAAGCGGGCCCGCCGGACGATCCCTACGGCGACGTACGTGGCGCTCGGCGTGATCGCGGTGGTCTACGCCGGGGCCGCCTGGGCGATGGCGGCGCACGCGGGTCAGTCGCACGTGGTGGCGGCCGCCGGGCAGGAAGGGCCTGGGCTGCTCTTCGGGCTCGGGGGCGGTTTCCTTTCGAACGCCGCCCAATTGCTGTTCCTGACCTCGCTGTTCGCGGCCGCGCTGGCGTTCCACAATGTCGTCTGGCGCTATATTTACGCGCTTGGCCGCGAGCACGTGCTGCCGGCCGTGCTCGGCCGCACCGGCGGCAACAACATCCCCAAGGCCGCGTCGCTCGTCCAGAGCGCGACCGGCCTGGCCGTCATCGTGGCGTTCGCGGCCGGCGGCTGGCCGCCCATGACTGATCTCTTCTTCTGGCTCGGAACGACCGGCGGGTTCGGCATTTTGCTGTTGCTGGCACTAACCTCTATCGCCGTGGTGGCCTTCTTTACCCGGGACGGGCAGGGCGAGAGCTTGTGGTCCCGGCGCATCGCCCCGGCCCTGGCGGCGGTGCTACTTACGCTGATCGTCGTCCTAGCCGTACAGAACTACGCGACGCTGCTCGGCGTCCCCGCCGGGAACGCCGCCTCATGGATTCTCCCGGCCAGCTACGGCCTCGTGTTCGTGGCCGGAGTCGCCTGGGGCGCGCTGCTCAGGTCCCGGCGGCCACAGCTGTTCGCCGCCATCGGGCTCGGCGCGTATGCCGCCACCGGTCAGCTCGCGCCTGCCGTCGTCGAGACCGCCCAGTGAGCGGGCCGGACGGGCCGGCGGACGTGATCCGCGCCGACGAGGCCGACGCGGTAGTGCTCAGCCAGGTCATCGCCGATGCGTTCCTTGACCTGCCGCCGTCCTGGTGGCTGATCGCCGACCAGGCCGTTCGCCGCCGGGTATTCCCCCAGTACTTCCGCATCTTCGTCGATGCCGCCCTGGCGGACGGCATCGTTCAGACGACTCAGGACCGCGGCGCGGTGGCCATCTGGCTCCCCTCAGGCACCAGCGCGCCATCGCTCGATAACCCTTCCCCCGCCGATAGCCCTTCCCCCGCCGAAGAGCCAGCCGACTACCTGACCAGGCTGACCGCCATTACCCAGCCGTGGACCAGCCGGTTCCTGGCGTTCGACGCCGCGATCGAAAGCCGCCACCCAGCCGA
>DASYAT010000013.1:0-10566 GCA_036501205.1 Streptosporangiaceae bacterium
GGGACGAGTTCACCCAGTGGCGCTGGGTCACGGTGCGAGACCAGGCCCACGGGTTCCCCTTCTAGGTCCCGCCGGGCTCGGTCAAGAGTCGTCCCCGGCCGGCGATGCTGGTTCCACTGCCACTGCCATCAACGCTGGCCGGGGACGGCAACCCCAGGCCCTAACTGGCCGGCGGCGCCTCGCCCGCTGCCTTCACGAGCAGCTCAAGCTCGTCAACCAGGTAGCCGGCCAGGTCGTCAAGATCGGGCACCAGCTCGCGGCAGGACAGCAGCCCGAAGTGCAGCCGCCCGAGGTAGCCGATCACCGTGATGTTCAGGCCCTGCCCGTTGGTGACCACTGACACCGGGTAGTGCGCGAGCAGCCGCGCCCCGCACAGGTACACAGGAATGTTCGGCCCGGGCACGTTCGAGATCGTCACGTTGAACGGCGGCACCCGGTGCAGCAGCCCGGTGGCGAACACCACCCTGGCCGCCCGGGCGGTGAGTGCGGGCGGCGCGAAGTCGCTGATCTGGTCGACCAGGCCCTGCGGTATGGCCGCCTGCTGGGCCTTGGCGGCCTGAGTGGCCATGTGCGCGGCCGCGAGCCGCTCGGCCGGATCGGCCAGGTGCGTCGGCAGCATGGCCAGCATCGCCGACACCTTGTTGCCGAGCGCGCCCTTGCTGTCAGGGTCGCGGACCGACACCGGGATCATCGTGATCAGCGGCATGTGCGGCAGCGCGTCGTGCTCGGTCAGCCAGCGCCGCAGCGCCCCGGCGGACATGGCCAGCACCACGTCGTTCACCGACATCCCGAAGGTGTTCTTGACCATCTTCACCGTGTCGAGGTCCACGCTGCGGAACGCGAACCGCCGGTGCGGCGTGATCGGCCGGTTAAACGGAGTCGCCGGAGCCCGCCCGGCCGCACCAGAGATCACGCTGCCATCGCCCCGGTTCAGCCCGAGCATGCCGCCGACCACTGTGCTGAACGCCGGCGCCAGCGTCGGAGCGAACCGGATGAACTCGTTAGCGAGCCTGGCCGTCTGCACCGGCCGCCAGGCCAGCCGGGCCGCCGCGTTGGTGGCAAGCGTCATCGGGCTCGGCGGCCGCTCAGGAACGAACTCCTCCCCGGGAAGAACCTCGCGCCCCTCGGGCACCAGGTCGAGCAGAACGGTGAGCAGTTCGGCGCCGGACACCCCGTCGATCGCCGCGTGATGGATCTTGGTGTAGACCGCGATCTTCTTCTTGGCCAGGCCGGTGATCAGGTAGATCTCCCACAGCGGCCGGGTGCGGTCGAGCGGCCGGGCGTGCAGGCGGCTGATCTGCTCGGTGAGCTGGACGTACGAGCCGGGCCTGGGCAGCGCCACCTCGCGGATGTGGTACTCGATGTCGAAGTCGCCGTCATCGATCCAGTACGGCTGATCGAGCCCGAGCGGCACGTTGAGCAGCTTGCGGCGCAGCACAGGGACCAGCGGCAGCCGTTCTTCGAGCACCTCGGTCAGCCGGGCCAGCGTGACCGGCTTCGGCGCGCCGGAGGGTTCAAGCATGCACACGCCGCCGACGTGGCCGGTGGCGTTGGCCGTTTCCAGCGCGAGGAACGCCGCATCTAGGCCCGTGAGCTGCCGCATGAGCATCCCTTCGTCATCCAGCGGGGGTTGAAAGGGGGCCGTCGCCCTGGCCAGCACTGCGCCGGGGGTACAGGAAACGCTGCCGGACAGGCGGCTCGAACCGAGGCAGCCGCCCGGCCGGCAACGCGAGCCGGTCGGCGATCACCCATAGCGTCGCCGGGTCGACCCCGAATCCGAGATGGCTGCACCGCACCTCGACGTTGTCGTGCAACTCGCTGACCGGCTCGATACAGGTCTGCCACACCACGATGCCGTCCCGACGCGAGTACACGGCCGTCGACGGAACCTCGATCGGCCGGGCGATCTCGGCTGGACTCGGCAACCGAACCGCGTCGGCGTGCAGATGCGCCCGCCGCCGGTAGAAGCTGTCTACCCGGCTCTGCTTCGGATCAATGATCGCGAACGGACTGCCAAGCGTGATCACCTGGCGGATCGACGCCTGATTCCGCCGGGCCAGCTCCCTGGCATAGATTCCGCCCAGGCTCCAGCCAACCAGCGACACCGGCCCGCCGGTCACCTTCGCGAGCGCCTTGATGGCCTGCGGCAGCTCATCGACCACCCGGTCGGTCGGACCCAGATTGCGCCCGAGGTTCCAGCCGCGCACCGTGTACCCGAGCCGGCGCAGGAAACGGCGCAGCGTCGAGGTGCTGGCATCGGAGGACATGAAGCCGGGAAGGACGATCACGCCGTGCCCGTCGCCCCTGGGCGCGGTCGCCAGCCAGCGCGCCGCCAGGGGCAGCGAGGCCAGGCCCGCCAGCCCCCGGGCAGGCTCGGTTAGCCAGTACACCGCGGCCGGAGCCCCGGCCGCCTTCTCGCTGACTCCGTGCATCGCCACCGCCCAGGTACGCATCACGACCTAAGCACGATGGTGGTCGATATCCGGCCAAGCCCGCAACCCCCGGAAATTGCGGGCCCGGGCCTATCCGGCGATCAGAGCGCCCGCATCCGGTTATTTCGCGCGTTGTGCTCAACTTCGGCCAGCCCGAGCGCCTCAAGCACCGGCGGAACGTAGTTGCCGAACCGCCCCCGCAGCCCCTTCTTCATCCCGTACCAGCCGCCCACCGGGTTGCCAGCCGACCGGCCCCACGCCTCAACCGTGCCGTCCTTGGCGGGCTTTTGCTCATCGGCGTTGCCGAGCGGCACCCAGTCGCCTTCCTTGGCGAGCATGGCGTGCAGGTCCTCGATGCACCGCAACTGGTAGCGCAGCTGCGTGGTGCCGACCTGGACGACCAGGGCCGGCGGATCGGCTGCCTCGTCCTGCCAGGCCTCAAACTCCGAGGACCCTGGCGGCGTCGTCAAGACCCACGGATCGTCGGAAGTCCCCTTGCCAGTGACCTCTGGCTTCGTCATCAATGCCCTCCCCTAGATTCGCTGTGCCGCGATGCCGTGCCGCGATTATGGCAGCCGATACCTGACATCTACTGTCATGATTACCGGCTAATCTTGACCATGCGCGCCAGCCGACTCGTCCAGCTGCTGAGCCTGCTGCAGGACCACGGCCGGCTCACCACCAGACAGCTCTCCGCCCAGCTCGAAGTCTCCCAGCGCACGGTGCTCCGCGACATCGAAGCGCTGAGCTCGGCCGGCGTCCCTGTCTACGGCGTCCGCGGTCGCCAGGGCGGCTTCGAGCTGATCGAAGGCAGCACCCGCGACCTTTCCTCAGCCCGGCTGACCGTCAAGCCAGCCGCGCCAGCAACCGCCCGGGCCAGGATCTGGCTGTCGCCCCGCGGCCGCCGCCTGGCCGTCCTGCTCGGCCGCCCGGCCGGGCTGAAGATCCGCAAAAGCCCGCTTGCCCGCCCCGGTCGCGACGGCTGGCTCCAAGCCTGGATCCCGGTCGAATCCCCCGAAGCCACCGTCCTTGACATCCTCGCGCTCGGCGCCGAAGCGGAACTGATCGCCCCGCCGGAACTCCGCGCCAGGGTCCGCGACACCGCCGACCGCATCGCTAGGCTGCACAACGAATCGTGACCGGTGATATCCCCCCAGAACCCGACGGCCGGGAGGCGCAGAAAGTGCTCAAGTTCCCCCTCATCCACCCGCCGCTGCTCGCTGCCCTGGGCGCGGCCGGGCACGGCGCGCGCGTGCTGCTCGCCGACTCGAACTACTCGCACAGCACGAACATCCACCCCGGCGCTGCCTTGATCCACCTGAACCTTCGCCCCGGCCTGGTCACGGTCGAAGACGTACTCGAGCCGGTGCTCGCGAGCGTCCCGCTCGAAGCCGTAGCGGTCATGCGCCCAGACGACGGAAGCACGCCGCCCGTCTTCAGCCGCTACGAAGAACTCCTCGGCCCTGACCTGCCGCTGCAGCCGCTGGACCGGCACGACTTCTACGCCGCCTGCCGCGAGCCCACCCTGGCCGCGTGCGTAGCGACCGGCGACAGCAAGCTGTATGCCAACATCCTGCTGACCATCGGCTACATCCGCCCCGAGTAGGACCCAAGTAGGAGGAAGACCATGACCGAATTCGATGGCCTCGGCGCGATCATCACCGGCGGCGCGTCCGGAATCGGCCTCGCCACGGCCCGCCTCCTGCGCGCCCGCGGCGCCGCCGTCGCGATCCTGGACCGCGAGATCCCCGACGCGATCGCGGCCGAGTTTCCCACCGCGATCAAGGCGGACGTGACCGTCGACGAGCAGGTCAGATCGGCCGTCGAGACCGCCGCGGCGGCCCTCGCAAGCATCGACATCTGCATCAACAACGCGGGCATCGGCTCGATCGGCAACATCGAGGCCAACGATGACGCCGAGTGGTTCCACGTCTTCGACGTCAACGTGATGGGCCTGGTCCGGACCTCCCGCGCCGCCCTGCCTCACCTGCGCGCCGCCGCAGAGTCTAAGGGCCAGGCCGCGATCGTCAACACCTGCTCGATCGCCGCCACCGCCGGCCTGCCCGACCGGACCGCGTACTCGGCCAGCAAGGGCGCGATCTACTCGCTCACGCTCGCGATGGCCACCGACCACATCAGGGAGAACATCAGGGTCAACTGCGTGAACCCGGGCACCGCCGACACCCCCTGGATCGGCCGCCTCCTCGCCGCCGCCGACGACCCGGTGGCCGAACGCGCCGCCCTCAACGCCCGCCAGCCCAGCGGCCGCCTCGTCACCGCCGAAGAAGTCGCCGCCGGCATCGCCTATCTCGCCAGCCCGCTCGCCAGCGGCGTGACCGGCACCTCCCTGGCCGTCGACTGCGGCATGGACGGACTGCGAGTCCGGCCGCCAAAGATCGGATGACTTCACCCACGGTCAAACCCTCTTTTTAGGGAGAAAATATCCCTCAGGGTCTCTAGCCAGCAACCAGAGCTGGATCATCGGGCCACAAGTCACCATTGACACGACCAGTACATCGGATCTATTTTCCTGACAATCGCTAGTCAGCCAGGAGGTCCGATGGGACATCGCAGGCGCTTCGGCATCACCGTCACGACCGCCGCCATGGTCGTGGCCCTCATGGCCGGATGCAGCTCGAACTCCAGCAACTCCAGCAACGGCAGTGCTGGCTCACACAATGGCGGCAAGTCCGCCGCCGGCCCCATTTCCATCGGGATCGACCTCACCTACAACAACACCGCGTTCTGGGCGGCCTACATCAACTACGAGAAGCAGTACGCCCAGCAACTGCACATCAAGCTGATCGGCCCGCTGCTGGCGGCCGCCAACGCCAGCCTGCAGAACCAGCAGATCGAAGACCTCGTCAACGAGGGCGCGAAGGCGATCGTGGTGAACCCGGAGACCGCGACCAGCCTTGGCCCGGCGATCAGCTATGCGGCCGCCCACAACGTCAAGCTGATCTCGGTGGACACGATCGTCGGTGTCGGCAAGGTCTACATGGTGGTCAGGGCCTCGAACCTGCTGTACGGGCTCGACGCGTGCGCGTTCATCAGCTCCCGCGTCAAGTCCGGCTACGTACTTGAGCTCGAAGGTGACCTGACCTCCTCCAACGGCGCGGACCGGGCCAACGCGTTCAACTCCTGCATGGCGAAGAACGACCCGAACGTCAAGGTGCTCAAGGATCCGACGGTCTGGGTCGACCCGACCGCGGTAACCGACGCCCAGAACGCCGTGAACGCCTACGGCAGCAAGCTCAAGGCGATCTACTCGGCGTGGTCCAGCCCGGACACCGGCATCCTGCCGCTGCTGAAGTCCAAGGGCCTGACCGGCAAGGTGCTGATCGTCAGCGACGACGGCGTGCCGTTCGAGATGTGCGATATCGGCAAGGGCCTGACCGACGCGGCCCAGTCCCAGCCGGCCAACCTGTACGCCTACTGGGCGCTGAAGTACGCGGTCGACGCGGCCAAGGGCGTCGTGCTCAAGCCGGGCGATCCTGGCGGTGGCGCTCCCAGCCTGCAGATGGTCAGCTACTCCGGTGACACCAACCTCGGCGACCCGATCGTGGCTCCGTTCGTGACCAAGGCCGCGCAGACGCTGACCGTGCAGCCGGTCGACGGCCTGCCGGGCACGCTCAAGACCAGCCCGGTCACCGACAACCAGTTGTGGGGCAACGTGTACGGCGCCGCTCACGGCGGGGTCTGCAGCGCGACCGCAGCGGCCGGATGACGCAGCTCACCCCTCGCGTCGAGCCTGGCCCGGTGGTCGAGGCAGCCGGCGTCTACAAGCGGTTCGGCAGCACCCAGGCCCTGCGCGGGATCGATCTCGCGCTGGCGCCTGGGCGCTGCCTCGGCCTGGTCGGCCGCAACGGCGCCGGCAAGTCGACGCTGGTCTCGATCCTGTCTGGCAGCTATCCGCCGGACGCGGGCGAGGTCCGCTGGCACAGCCAGCTCGCGACCGTGCATCAGCACTCGATGGTGGTGCCCGGCCTGACCGTCGCCGAGAACGTGTTCCTCAACCGCCAGCCAGGCCCGGCTGGCCTGGACCGTGCTGGCATAGTCAGCTGGCGCCGCATGCGGGACGCGGCCCAGCAGCTCATGGCCGAGTGGGGTTACCCGATCGACGTCCGGCTGCCCTGCGGGGCGCTGACCGTGGAGCAAAGGCAGATCGTGGAGATTGCCCGCGCGCTCGCGGCCGGCACCCGCTGCCTGCTGCTCGATGAGCCGACGGCGGCCCTGGAGCGGGACGCGATCAGGCGCCTGTTCGAGCGGATCAACCAGCTCGTCGATAACGGCGTGGCCGTGCTCTACATCTCCCACCACCTGGAAGAAGTCTTCGAGATCTGCCAGGACGTCGCGGTGATCAGGGATGGCCAGGTAGTACTGACTGCCTCGACGGATCGGGTGACCAAAAAGCAGATCGTCTCGGCCATGGTCGGCACGGAGGAAGGCTCCGCCGCGCCGGCCGCCAGTCAAACCGCCCGGCAGGCAGCCGGTGCGCCCTGCCTCATCGTCGACCAGCTAACCGCGATCTCACCGAACGGCTCGATCAACAACGTCTCGCTTGAGGTAGCGGCCGGCGAACGAGTCGGCGTGACCGGCCTGCTCAGCGCCGGCGTCGCGACGCTGGCCCGGGCCGTAGCCGGGGCCGAGCCCTATGACGCCGGCCAGGTCATCCTGGACGGCCGCCCGTTGCCGGCCGGGCGCCGGGACCGGGCGATGCGGGCCGGCGTCGGCTATATCCCGCAGGACCGGCAGGCCGAGGGGTTCGTGTCGCTGCTCGGCGTGGCCGAGAACTCGACGATGACGATCGTCGACTGGCTGTCACGCAAGCTCGGCCTGCTGAGCCCGGCCAGCCGGGTGAACGCGGCCGAACCGCTGACCCGCAGGCTCTCGGTCGTCTCGGCCGGCCCCGGCCAGCCGGTCGGTGAGCTGTCCGGCGGTAACCAGCAGAAGGTGACGGTCACCCGGGCCCTGATCCGCAAGCCAAGGCTGATCGTGGCGATCACTCCCACCCGGGGCGTCGACGTGGCCGCCAAATCGCTGCTGCTCGACGAACTCGCCGAGATCACCTCCGGCAGTGTTGCCGGCGGCCTGGGGGCCGGCCTGCTGCTGGCCACCGACGAACTGGCCGACCTCGAGATCTGCGACCGGGTGATCGTGCTGGTACGAGGCGAGGTCTTCGCCGAGTTCACCGACCCCCCGTTCGACCGGGAAAGGCTGATCGCCGCGACCGAAGGACTAGCCCAATGAACGACGTGTTCGCCGGCCGGGCCGAGCGGGACCGGGTCGAGATCGAGACGATCATGATGGGCCGCAGCCGCCAGGCGGCCGCCATCTCCTGGCTGCGCGAGGCGGCGCTGCTCCCGGTCATCGTCGTGCTGATCATCGTCGGGTCGTTCGTCAACAGCGCGTTCTTCGCGGTCTCGAACTTCACCGGGATCGGCCAGCAGATCGCCGCGCTCGGTGTGGTCGTGGTCGGCGAGAGCCTCATCCTTCTCATCGGCGGCATGGACCTGTCACTGGAGGGCACGTTCGGGCTCGCCCCGATGGTCGCCGCCTGGCTGATGGTCCCGGTCGCCGCCTACGGCCTGGGCCTGAAGCTGAGCCCGCTGCTCGCGATCGTCGCGCTGCTGGCCGTGGGCGCCGTCGTCGGGATCATCAACGGCCTGCTGATCGTGAAGGCCAGGCTGAACGGGTTCATCGTGACGCTCGGCATGACGATCCTGCTGGCCGGGCTGCAACTCGGCATCGTCGGCGGCAACAGCATCTTCGACCTGCCGTCCGCCTTCACCTACCTCGGTGCCGCGAACCTCGGCTCCATACCGGTCTCGTTCCTGGTCGCCGCGCTGATCTTCGCCGGCACGGGGCTGTTCCTGCGCTATCACCGGGTCGGCCGGGCTATCTACGCGGTCGGCGGCAACATCTCGGCCGCCCGCGCGGCCGGCATCAAGGTGGACCGGATCAGGATCGGCGTCTACGTGGCCGGCAGCGTGCTGGCCGCGCTCGGCGGCCTGATGGAGGCGGGCCGGGTCAGCGCCGTGACCGGTCAGCAGGGCTACCAGGAGGGCATCATCTTCTCGGTGTTCGCGGCCGCGGTGATCGGCGGGGTAAGCCTGAAGGGCGGCCGGGGCAACATGGTCGGAGCCGCGTCAGGCGTGGTGCTGCTCGGTCTTGTACAGAACATTCTTGACCTGTCCCAGGTTTCCAACTACTGGATCGAGGCGGTCACCGGCGGCGTCATCCTCGTCGCGCTGGTGCTCGCCAGGATCGTCGGCGGAGAGGCGAGCGCGGAATGACCACGATTACCGGCTTCGAGACGTTCGATGTGCGGTTCCCCACGTCGCAGCAGCTCGACGGCTCCGACGCGATGAACCCGAGCCCGGACTACTCGGCCGCCTACCTGATCATCAAAGGCGACTCGCCTTCGGGGCTAGCCGGGCACAGCTTCGTGTTCACGATCGGCCGCGGCAACGACATCGAGCTCGCCGCGATCCGGGCGCTCGAGCCGTTCCTGGTCGGACGCGATCTCGACTCGGTGCTCGACAACCTCGGTGCCCTGTCCGCCGAACTGATCGGCGACAGCCCGCTGCGCTGGCTCGGCCCCGAGCGCGGCGTCGTGCACATGGCGATCGGCGCCGTGTTGAACGCCTGCTGGGACCTGGCCGCCAAGCGAGCGGGCAAGCCGCTCTGGCAACTGCTCGCCGACCTGTCCCCCACCCAGATCGTCGACCTGGTCGATTTCCGCTACCTGGCCGACGCACTGACCCGCGACGAGGCGATCGCCCTGCTCGAGCGCGGCGCCGAAGGCAAGGCCGAGCGGCTCGGCTCGCTGCGTCGCGACGGCTATCCGGCCTACACGACCACGCCGGGCTGGCTCGGCTACACCGACGAGCACATGGTCGAGCTGTGCAGGGCCGCCGTCGACGCCGGCTTCACCCAGGTCAAGCTCAAGGTCGGCGCCAGCCTCACCGACGACCTGCGGCGGCTGAAGCTGGCCAGGGAGGCGGTGGGCGACGACGTCGCGATCGCGGTAGACGCCAACCAGGTCTGGGACGTGCCGACCGCGATCGACTGGATGCGTCAGCTCGCGCCGTTCAACCCGGCCTGGATCGAGGAGCCGACCAGCCCGGACGACATCCTCGCCACCGCCGCGATCCGCCGTGCGATCAGCCCGGTCCGGGTCGCCACCGGGGAGCACGTCTCGAACCGGGTGATCTTCAAGCAGTTGCTGCAGGCCGAGGCGATCGACGTGATGCAGATCGACGCCTGCCGGGTCGCCGGCGTCAACGAGAACCTGGCCAACCTGCTGCTCGCGGCGAAGTTCGGGATCCCGGTCTGCCCGCACGCGGGCGGCGTCGGCCTATGCGAGGCCGTCCAGCATCTGGCAATGTTCGACTACGTGGCACTCTCAGGAACGACCGACGGCCGCGCTGTCGAATGGATCGACCATCTCCATGAGCACTTCGTAAGCCCGGCGGTAGTCCAGAACGGCCGTTACCTAGCCCCGGCCGATCCCGGCGCCTCCACCGAGATGCTGCCCGAGTCGCTAGTCAAGTTCTCGTTCCCGACCGGCGCGGCCTGGCGGTGAAGAGCCTCCCCCGCCTGATGCTCGGCACCGCCCCGATGGGCGGCCTGTTCGAGCCGGTCAGCGATGAGGCGGCGGCGCTGACGTTGGAGGCTGCCTGGCATGCGGGCATTCGCGCGTTCGACACCGCGCCGCATTATGGCGTCGGCCTGTCCGAGCAGCGCCTCGGTGCGTTCCTTCAGACCAAGCCGCGCGGCGAGTTCGTGCTCTCCACGAAGGTCGGCCGCCTGCTGGTCCCGACGGACGGCCCGGTCGAGGGCGCCGAGGGCTTCTACGGCACTCCCCCGCTGACCAGGGTCTGGGACTTCACCGCCGACGGCGCCCGTCGATCGCTCGATGACAGCCTGGAACGACTCGGGGTTGGCCATATCGACATCGCGCTGATTCACGATCCGGACGACTTCGCCCAGCAGGCTCTGGACGGCGCCTACCCGGCCTTGGCTGACCTGCGCTCCCAGGGCGTGATCGACGCGATCGGGGTCGGCATGAACCAGCCGGAACTGCCGGAGTGGTTCGTGCGTAACGCCGACCTGGACTGCGTCCTGATCG
>DASYAT010000014.1:0-6248 GCA_036501205.1 Streptosporangiaceae bacterium
CGGGCCGGGGCGTGTGCGGGTCGGGGGACTTGGGGCTGGCCGGGGTTGGGAGCGGGCCGGGGCGTGTGCGGGGCGGGGGACTTGGGGCTGGCCGGGGTGGGAGCTGGACGGGGGGCGGGATGGCGCGGGGTGGGTTGAGGTCTGGTCCTGAGGCGGGTTAGCCGCGGTCGGATAGGTGGGTGGGGTCGGGGTTTTCTTGGGTTGCCTGGGCGCGGTTGAGTTCCCTGATGCTGTAGGCCGTGGTGGCCAGGACGATCAGGCCGGCCAGGGCGGTGCTGATACCGACTCCGAGGCCTGAGAACGGCAGGAGGTCGGTGAAGATCAGCACACCGCCGAGACCGATCGCACCGACCCCGAACAACACTGCCGTGGCTTTGGCGACCCGGTTGGTCGCGGTTTTCTCGGCGGCGGTGCGGGCCAGTTCCCGCGCCGTCACCAGTCGTCGCCTGGCCCACTCGTACTCCAGCGCGAACACCGCTAGCGCCAGCACGATCACCAGCAGGCCAGGTCCCGGCGCGACCAGCAGCACCACTCCCACCGCCAGGATCACGGTGCCGAGCGCGGTGATCGCGATCCGCCGGAGTAGCCGGGCCAGGTCGTTCAATGTCTTACCCCGGCCAGGCTGAGGCCGATCACGCCGGTGACGACCAAGGCGAGCGAGGCGATCTTGAGCGGGGATGCCGACTCGCCGAGCACGGCGATCCCGACGACCGCCGTGCCAGCCGCGCCGATGCCGGTCCAGGTCGCGTAGGCGGGGCCGATCTCAAGGCGTTTCAGCGCCATAGTGAGCAGGGCGAAGCTGATCAGCGCGCAAGCCGCGAAACCGACCGTGGGCCACAGTTGGCGCAAGCCGTGGCTCTGCTTGAGGAGCACCGCGAACCCGGTCTCGAACAATCCGGCCGCCACGACCAGAAACCACGCCAAGAGCCACCCCCGTCAGCCGGGATCAGGAAACCTCCCTTGGATTGACTCCTACCCCGCCGCGCTCGCTGCTCTCGTAGGCCGCGAGCGCGAACCTGAGCACCTCCACGGCCTCGTCCGCGCTCCACAGCAGCGGGCCTTCGCCGGTCTGCAGCCAGCGCAGCCAGTGCCGTCCTGAGTCGCGGAAGCTGCCGCCCCAGTCGTCGTCAAGTGCGTGGTAGCTGCGCAGCTCGCCGTCGGCGTAGACCTCGAGAACGGGCTGCTGAATCCCGCGGCCGGTGCACCGGTTGAGCTTGGCGAAGCCCTTGCTGCCGGTGATCTCCCAGCGCTCGTCGTTGGTGTAGTAATCCGAGCGCAGGTACATCTCGATCGCGACGTTGACGTCCCAGCCGCCGCGCACGCCGTTCTCGTGCTGCCAGCTGATCATGGTTGGCGCGTCGAGCACCACGCCTGGACCGACCTCGGTCGCACCGATCCAGGCCCTGACCTCCCTGATCGGGCCGAACAGCCAGATCGCGGTCGCGAGCTTGTGCCAGCCGTCGTCGAAGACCATGATGCCCCGGCCGCGCTTCATCTGCTCCCACTGCCAGAGCCAGCTGGACAGCGGCACGTCCCAGCCGCCATGCGCGCTGCCGACCATCTTCAGGTGGTAGCCGATCACCGAGCCGATCTCGCCGGAATTCGCGATCTCCTTGAGCTTGCGCAGCGGCTGGTAGAACAGGTAGTTCTCCATCACCCGCAGCACCCGGTCGTTCGCCTTCGCGGCGTCCAGCAAGCGCTGGGCCTCGAGCAGGTCGTTGCACATCGGTTTCTGCAGGTTGACGTGCCAGCCGTAGCCGAGCAGCTCAGGCACCCCGTCGGCATGCAGCTGGACCGGGAGCAGGCACTCGACCGCATCGACCTCGATGCCGCTGGCCGCCAGTTCGGCCGCCGAGGCGAACGTCTTTGCCTCCGGCCAGTCGGCTTGGCGCTGCACCCGCCGCTCCTCAAGCGGGTCGACCAGCGCTACGACCTCGACGCCGGGGTTATTCAAGTAGCCGCGAACGTTCAGGTCATAGATCCGGCCGAGCCCGATGAAGGCAGCCCGAACCGGCCGGTCAAATGGCACGAACGTCATGAGATCGTCCCCCTCGCGTGATCGGCCGAGTATCGCACCAATCACGCGAGAGGGACATGAACCGCTTAGTCGGCGATGATCTTGTCTTCGACGCTCAGGTACTCGCTGGCCTGCGGGTGACCGATCGACAGGCCGCTGTCTGAGTCGAAGAACTGCAGGTTCGAGGTCTGCACGGCCAGTTCGACGGGCTGGCCGGCCCCGATCGTGCTGCGCGCGGCGACCCGGGCGGTCCACAGCGACTTGCCGCCGTCCAGCGGCAGCGCGGCGTCGTCCCCATCGGCGGATGCGGTGGCCTGGCCAAGCGCGGCGTGCCGGACCGGCGGGGCGTCGATCCTGAACAGCACGTGGATCTCGGTGCCGAGTGCCTCGGTGACATCCGCCCGAGCCTGGATCCTCGGCCAGTCGGCGTCGGCCAGGCTGGCGTCCTCGAAGTCCGAGGGCCGGATGCCGAGGATCACGTTGCGGTCGAAGTAGCCGTCAAGGCCCGGCCGGGCGGTGAACAGCGACTCGGGCACCGGCAGCCTGTAGCCGGCGAAGGTGACCGCCGGGCCGCCGTCACGTACCAGCGCGGCGTTAACGAAGTTCATCGCGGGGGAGCCCATGAAGCCGGCCACGAACAGGTTCACCGGCGAGTTGAACAGCGTCTGCGGGCTGTCGACCTGCTGCAGCTTGCCGTCACGCATGACGCACACTCGCTGCCCAAGGGTCATTGCCTCGACCTGGTCGTGGGTGACGTAGACGGTCGTCACGCCGAGCCGTTCGTGCAGCTGGGACAGTGAGGCCCGCATCGAGACCCGGAGCTTGGCGTCCAGGTTCGACAGCGGCTCGTCCATCAGGAACGCCTGCGGCTCCCTTACGATCGCGCGGCCCATCGCGACTCGCTGGCGCTGGCCGCCGGACAGGGCGGCAGGCTTGCGCTTCAGGTAGTCGGTCAGGCCGAGCAGGCCGGCCACCTCGGTCACCCGGCGCTGGATCTCCGGCTTCGGCGTCTTGCGCTGCTGCAGGCCGAAGGCCAGGTTCTGCTCGACGGTCATGTGCGGGTACAGGGCGTAGTTCTGGAACACCATCGCGATGTCGCGGTCCTTGGGCGGCAGGTCGTTCACCACCCGGCTGCCGATCGCGATCGTGCCCGAGGTGATCTCCTCGAGTCCGGCGATGGAGCGCAGCGCGGTTGACTTGCCGCAGCCGGACGGGCCGACCAGCACCATGAACTCGCCATCAGCGACTTCCAGGCTGAGCTCGTCTATCCCCCGCACATCACCCGGATAGGCCTTGGTAACCCGGTCAAGTACGATCTGGCCCACTGGCGTTCCCCTTCATGTCGTCAGGCCGAGCAGCTGAGCGGCCGCCTGGCTGCTCGCTCTCGTAGCGCCGAAGGTTGCAAGGTATACCTCAGCAGGAGGATGCCACACAGGCAGGCCCATTTCGACAATAACGGCATCTGGCCGGGCCGTGAGAAGTGTGCGAACAATTTCTTGCGCCACCGGATACCGGTGCGCGTCCCGCACGACCACGATCAGTGACCGGCCGGCTGCGGAGGAAAGCACTGCCTGGGCTGCGGCCGGGTCGTCGGCGGTGGTGATCCGGTAGACGTTGCCGGCCGGGATCCAGTTGCCTAGCCCCCAGGGAACCGTGCCGACAGCGATGTTCGATGGCGGCACGATCTCGGCGAGGAGGGGGTCGGTGAGCGGTCCTGGCGAGCCGGCTACCTGGATCGCCCGCCTGGCCGCGGCCAGGCCAATTTCCTGCGCCGGGGCCGGTCGCGGCGTGCGTTGCCGCCGCTGCGCGACCGCCCAGGATCTCAGCGCGTGGACTCGCCCTGCCGACTCTTCCAGCCGGGAAGCGGGGATCTGGCCCGACCGCACCGCCTCGATCAGCGCGTCCTTGACAGCCAGGTAGGTCGGCTCGGACTGGTCCCGGCCGAAGCACAGCAAGTCCGTCCCGGCCGCTACCGCGAGGACCGCCGCCTGGGCGAGTCCGTACGGCCCGGCGACCGCGCGCATCTCCAGCGCGTCCGAGACGATCACGCCGCCGAAGCCGAGCTCGCCCCGCAGCAGGCCGGTGATCGCGGCGGCCGACAGCGACGCGGGCAGGTCGCCGGTGAGCCCGGGCACTCGCAGGTGACCTGGCATCACCGCGCGGACTCCCGCCTCGATCGCGGCCACGAACGGCGGCAGGTCGCGCTTGATCACCGCGTCGAACGAGCCGTCCACGGCGGCGATCACGTGATGGCTGTCGATGCTGGTGCTGCCGTGCCCGGGAAAATGCTTGGCGCAGGCGGCGACACCGGCGGCCTGCAGGCCGGTGACGGCGGCGGCCGCGTGCCTCGCCACCAGCGACGTGTCGGCGCCGAAGGACCTGGTGCCGATCACCGGGTTGTCGGCCGCGGTGTTCACGTCCACGGACGGAGCCAGGTTGAGGTTGACGCCGAGGTCAGCGAGGTCGGCGCCGAGCGCGCGGTAGACCGACTCGGTCAGCTGGACGTCGTCGACCGCGCCGAGAGCAGCGTTGCCCGGGTACGGCGAGCCGGTCTGGTGCGCGATCCTGGTGACATCGCCACCCTCCTCGTCGATCGCGATCAGCGGCTCGTCGGCGGCGGCGCGCAGTTCAGCGATCAGCCCGGCGAGCTGGGCCTGGCCCGAGATGTTCGGGCCGAAGACGGTCACCCCGGCCAGCCCGTCGCCGAGCGCGGACAGCACCCAGGCGGGCGCACTTGACCCGGGGAACGGCGGAATCAGCAGCGCGTCGGCCAGCTTGGCCAGGCCAGGGTCGACGGTTACCGGCTGGGTGTTCATTTCCTTAACCCCCATAACTGTGCAGGTTGGCTGCCTCTTGAAAAACCCAGGCGCCGCGCCGGTTTGCTGTCATCGCGCTATCCCTTCACCGCGCCGGCTACCAGGCCGCCGACCAGCCGGCGCCGCACCAGCAGGAAGAACAGCATCACCGGGATCGTGTACAGCGTGGACGCGGCCATGATCGGCCCCCACTGGGCGCCGCCCCGGCCGAAGAAGTAGGTCACGTAGATCGGCAGCGTGTAGAGCGAGTGCGCCTGGCCGAGGAACGTCAGCCCGACGATGAACTCGTTGTAGGCGGTGATGAACGCGAAGATGCTGGTCGCGACCAGCCCAGGAGCGACGAGCGGGAAGAGGATCTTCCAGAAGATCCGCGGCCCCGACGCGCCGTCGATGGCGGCCGCCTCTTCCAGTTCCTTCGGCACCGTGGCGACGAAGTTGCGCAGCATCCAGATCGATACCGGCAGTGCCTGGGCGGCGTAGACGATGATCAGGCCGAGCAGGTCCTGGGCCAGGTTGAGCTTGGAGAAGTCCAGGAACAGCGCGATGATCAGCGCCTGCCCTGGGATCATCTGGACGATCAGCAGCATGACCAGGAACGTGGACCGGAACCTGAACTTGAACCTGGCCACCGCGACGGCGGCGAGCAGCGACAGCAATGACCCGAGCAGAACAGTGGCCAGCGCGACGATGAGGCTGTTGCGGAAGAACAGGAACACCGAGCCGATCCCGGACGCCTGCCCGCCGATGACCGCCTTGAAGTTGCCGAAGGTCGGATGGGCGGGCAGCAGGTGCGGGGTCTGGCTGTAGATCTCCTGCGAGGGCTTGAACGCCGTGGAGATCATCCACAGGACGGGGAACAATGTCAGCAAGGCGACGACCACCGCAATGCCGTTCAAGCTAAACGATCTAAATCTTTTAGAAAACGCTTTTCGATTAGAAAAGAGAGTTTTCTGGGAAAACGCGGTTTTCGTAGAAAACGTAGTGCTCACGTGAGCGCTCCTTGCCTGACCGATGCGCGGACGTAGCCGAGGGTGACGACCAGGAGGATCAGCGTGAAGATCAGGGCCAGCGCGCCGCCGAGGCCGTAGCTCGGCGGGAACTGGAACGCCTTGTCGTAGATGTACAGCGACAAGTTGAACTCATCCCGGTTCCCTGGGAAACCGGTGATCAGGTAGGTCTGGGTGAAGATGTTGAAGTCCCAGATCACCGAGAACAGCAGCAGCACCAGGAAGATCGGCTTCAGCAGCGGAAAGGTGACCTGCCGGAAGACGGCGACCGGGCCGGCCCCGTCCACCCGGGCGGCCTCGTACAACTCGGCCGGGACCGTCTTCAGGCCGGCCAGCACCGCGACCGCGATGAACGGGAACGATGTCCACACCACCAGCAGCGTCGCCACCGTGTAGGCCTGCAGCGCG
>DASYAT010000015.1:0-9405 GCA_036501205.1 Streptosporangiaceae bacterium
ACCTTGATGAACTTGCGGATGCCGAGCAGGGCCGTGCCGGCCGGCTGGTTGAAGCCGCGGAATTCGAAGCCGGTCAGCGCGGAGAGGTCCGGAGCGGTTCCGGTCGCGAAAATGCCGGCCAACTCGCGTTTGGACTTGCGGGCCAGGTCCAGGTAGCGGGTTGAGACGGTGGCCATTGGGTGTCTGCCTTTCTCCGGCTTTCCGGGGGTTCAGATGCCGTGCGCCGTGCGCTCGCTGACGAGCCGCCGGGCGTTGCGCACGGCCAGAGCCAGGATCGTCTCCATGGGATTCACCCCGACCGGGCTCGGGAACAAGCTGGCGTCCGCGACGAACAGGCCGGGCACGCCGTAGAAGGCACCGAAGCTGTCGACCACCCCGCGCCTGGGATCGGCGCTCATCCGGGCCGTGCCCATGATGTGCACCGTGAACAGCTCGATCGACTTCCTGGCCGCCGGCCGGGCCAGCACCTCGGCGACCGCGGCCGGATCGCGCGCCTCCGGCGCTCCTTCGACCGGCAGCAGCACGCGCCGCGCGCCGGCCGCGAACATCAGCTCGGCGATGTAGGCGACGCCCCTGAGCACGCGCTCGGCGTCGTCCTCGGTGAGCTGGTAGGTCACCTGCGGGCCGAGTCCAGGCACGTTCCTGACCCGGCCGGTGCCGGTGTCCTCGATCAGGCAGCCCGCGGTGACCATGTGGTTGTAGTCGGCCATCAGCGCGGCCAGCTCCTGGCCGTGGCCGGGGAGGGTCATCGCGATCAGCGACGGCGGCAGGTTGACCGCGGTCAGCAAGATGCCGTCTTCGATGAACTCGCGTACCTGATATGCCTGATGGACGCCCTGCCAGCCGAGGACGGGCTCGTCGAAGAAGGCGATCACCTTCGCGTTCGGGTGCAGGCTGAGGTTCCGGCCCAGCTGCCCCGATCGCGACCGCAGCCCGGACCTGGCCAGCAGAGCCGGCGTCTGCACGGCGCCGCCGGCGACCACCACGACCTTGGACCGGACGGTCAGGCGCGGGCCAGGGCGTCCGCCTGGACGTACGAACCGTGCCTGGACGCCGGTGACCCCGCGCCCGGACTTGGTGATCCGCTCCACCCGGCAGTCCGCGTACAGCCGGGCGCCCCGGTCAAGCGCCCGGGGGACGCTGGTGACCAGCATGGAGCGCTTCGCGCCGGTCGGGCAGCCGTTGGTGCAGTTGTTGCTGCCCGCGCAGTGGAGCTGGTTGCGCAGGTTCGGGATGATCTTCCAGCCCTTGGCGTCGGCTCCGGCCTTCAGGAGCCGCATGTCCTTGCCGATCGTCTCCGGGTCCTGGCGCCCCACCGAGATCCTGGACTCGACCTCCTCGAAGTACGGCTCCATGTCCTGCTCGCCAATCGCGGCGATGCCGTCGTCGGCCCAGCGCTTCAGCACCCGGGCCGGGGTGCGCCAGGACATGCCGCCGTTGATCACGGTCGACCCGCCTACGCAGCGGCCTTCGGAGAACAGCACCGGCGGCGTCCCGAGCGCGAGCCCGAGGCCGGCGTTCCGGTACAGCGTCCGCAATGCTCGTCCCGTGTCGGCGTCGAACGACTCGGTCGGGTGATAGCCGCCCTCTTCGAGCATCACGACGTCGATGCCGGCCTCGGCTAGTTCGGCTGCGGTCATGGCCCCGCCCGCGCCCGACCCGACGATAACGACGCCGCAGTCGATCGTGAGGTCCCCGGTCACCTCGTGCTGCTGGGTCAGGCCCGCGGGCGAGATCGCGGTCATGGAGTGCCTGGTTTCGGAGTGCCTGGTTCCGGCGTCGGCCGCCGCGCCAGCGCCGCGGCTTCGCCCGCGCGGATCTGCGCGGCATAGGAGTCCAGCCGGCGGCGCGACACGGCCGCGATATAGGCATCGGGCCGGTAGCCCAGCCGTTCTTTGACCTCGGGCAGCTCGTAATAGCTGAAGACGACCAGGCCCTTGATCAGTTGCACCCCGGGGCCGAGTCGGCCGCGCTTCACGGCCAGGTAATAGGCCTCGGCGCGATCGTCCGACAACGCGGCGAATTTCCGGCCGCGGGCGGGCGGATACAACCGGGACCCCTGATTGAACGCGGTGAGTCCGGCCCGCAGCAATCGTCGCGTCCCGGCCGGCAATACGGCCAGCAACGCGTCGAAGTCAGCCAGCATCCGGTCGGCCAGAGCAGGCTGCCTGACCTCGCCTGAGCAGGCCACTTCGGCCAGTCGCAGCACGACCCGCCTGGTCGGAGTGCGCATCTGCCCCGTGCTCATGCGCACAATAATCGCTATTTCTCGTCCGAACGTCTACACCCTTGCCAATACCAGCTGAAGTCGTGCGACAGCTCGCAGCAATGCGGTCCGTCAAACGCCATTCGATGGAGATCAGCTGACCGGCTGAATATGCGTATTCGCCCTCGGGATGCTGCAAATCGGGTTGGGTGCACCAGGTTTCCGGATCCGGGTCGCGTGTGCGGGCTGGCCGCCGGCTAGCTAGGTGCACCGGAGCCTGCCTGGTGTAGTTCGGTCCTGGGAAGCTACTACCCCGTTGCCTTCCTGGTGTAGCTCTGGCTACCCCGTTGCCGCTCTGGGGTAGTTGCGTCCCGGGAAGCTACTGCATCGGGGAGGCTCCGGTGCGGTGACCGAGAAATTCCCCAGATCTGCCGTCGGCGCCAGTCTCCGACCGGGTGAATACGCGGATTCACCCCCTGGGTCCAGGGTGAATGCGCGGTTTCACCCGGAAGCAGGATGATCATGAACAAAACAGCCCTTGACTGACGGGTCACCCGGGGCTCGTGTTGCTGGCGTGCGGGATGCGTCGGTCCAGGTGCTAGTTACCGGCCCAGGTGCTGATTACCGGTCCAGGTGCTGATTACCGGCCCAGGTAGGCGCGCTTGAGGTCTTCGCTGCGCAGCAACTCGGCCGCCGGGCCCTCGAGCACGATCTCCCCGGTGGACAGCACGTAGCCCCGGTCAGCCACCGACAGAGCCATCGCCGCGTTCTGCTCGACCATCAGCACCGAGATCCCCGACTTGTGCAGGTCCTTGATGATCTCGAAGTTCTGCTGCACCAGCGCGGGGGACAGCCCCATCGACGGCTCGTCCATCAGCAGCAGCCTCGGCCGCGACATCAGCGCCCGGCCTACGGCGACCATCTGCTGCTCGCCGCCAGACATCGTGCCCGCGAGCTGGTCGCGCCGCTCCAGCAGCCGGGGGAACAGGTCGTGCACCCGGTCGAAGTCCTCGTCGAGCTTGGCCCGGCCGCGCAGCACCGCGCCAAGTTCCAGGTTCTCCCTGACGGTCATCTGGCCGAACAGCCGGCGGTTCTCTGGCACGATCGCCAGGCCGAGGGCGATGCGCTGGCGCACCGGCTGGTCGGTGACGTCCTGGCCGGCGAGCAGCACTTGTCCCAAGCGTGGCCGCACGATGCCGAGGATCGTCTTGAGCGTCGTGGACTTGCCCGACGCATTGCCGCCGAGCAGGCAGACCAGCTCACCACGGCCGACCTCAAGCGAAATGCCGTCGAGTATCCGCATCTGCCCGTAGTAGGTGGTGACGCCGTCCAGCTTCAGCAAGCTCTCGGTGCTGGCCAGCGGGCGGCCGCTATCAGCCGCGGTCATGACTCCGCCAGCGCTTCCGGGTCGCGGCCCAGGTAAGCCTCGACCACGGCCGGATCGTTCGCCACGGCATCGAAGCCGCCCTCGGCGACCTTGACGCCGTGGTCGAGCGCAACGACGCGGTCCGAGCAGCCGGCCACGACGTGCATGTCGTGCTCGATCACGAAGATCGCGACCCCGAGCTCGTCCCGCAGCCGGGAAATCAGCTCGGTTATCTCGGCGGTCTCCGTCGGGTTCATGCCCGCGGCCGGCTCGTCGAGCAGCAGCAGTCGCGGGTTGGCGGCGAGCGCCCTGGCGATCTCCAGGCGCCTGCGGTTCGCGTACGACAGCGAGTACGCGGGCTGGTCCCACCGGTAACCCGCCAGCCGTTGCCCGAAGAACGACAGCACGTCCTCCGCGACCGCCCGCGCCTGCCGCTCCTCGCGCCTGGCCCTCGGCAGCCGCAGGATCGACTCGACCGGTGTCGCCTTCGTGCTGCCGTAGGTCGCGGCCATCACGTTCTCGATTACCGACATGTTGAGGAACAGCCGCAGGCTCTGGAACGTGCGGGTGATCCCCAGCGAGGCGATGCGATGCGGGGGCAGTCCCGCGATCGTCTTCCCGGCGAAGCGCACCTGCCCGCTGGTGGGCTGGTAGACGCCGGTGATCAGGTTGAACACCGTGGTCTTGCCCGCTCCGTTCGGCCCGATCAGGCTGACGATCTCGCGCTCGCTGACCCGCAGGTCAAGTCCGGACAGAGCGTTCAGCCCGCCGAACGCCAGCGACAGCCGATCGAGGTCCAGCAGCGGCGCGTCGGGATCCGGCGGCGGCGCGTCGAGGGCCGGCGGCACGGCGGGGAGGGGGGAGTCGGTCATGCCGGGGTCTCCACCCTGACTGCCCCGAGCAGTCCCTGCGGTCTTGCGTTCATCATCACTATCAGGATCGCCCCGATCATGAGCTGCCTGGTGATCGACGGCTCGGCGGCGAGGCGGGTTTCCCACACGAACGACGCCAGGTACACGGTCGGCACCAGCAGCAGCGTCCGCCAGCGCCCGCTCACCTGCACCAGTGCGATCAGCATCACCACCAGCAGGACGAACCCGACGTTGCCGGCTACCTGCGGATTAGCTGGAACTATGACCCAGTGGCGCAGGACGGTAGCCAGCCAGCCGCCCGATTGCGGAGTGCCCGCGACCGCCCGGGCCGAGATCGCGGCCGCGATGGAGTGCGCGGCGAACCCGAACGCCACCGTCGCCGCGAGCACCAGGGCCAGGCGGCGCCACGGGCGCAGCTTGACCGCCATGGTCAGCAAGATCAGGCCGTAGAACAGGTACGCCGAGTCGGCGGGACTGCGCAGCAGGCCGTCGTAGATGACCATGACCACGAGGGCACCGGTCGCGGCGCCGCCGATGCTGCCCGCGCCGCCGAGGATAAGTCCCGCGTAGACCAGGATCAGGATCGGCGTGTCGAAGTCGGTCGGGAACACGTTGATCTGCTGCGCGGCGAAGATCGTGCCGGCTAGCGCGGCCACCATCGCGCCGAACGCGAAGGCCATCAGCTTCACCCGGTTGACCGGTATCGTCATCGCGGCCGCGGCCAGCGGATCCTCCCTGACCGCGCGCCAGGCGCGGCCGGTGCGGGAAGTATCGAGCAGCCGCAGCACTGCCATGGTGACGACGAGCACCACCACCAGCAGGTAGTAGTAGCTTTCGTTCGACGTCAGCTTGGCGCCGAACGAGCCGATCGGGTCGACGCTGAGGATCCCGTTCGGGCCGCCGAGCTTGCTCGGCGCGACGTTGTTGGTGAACTCCACGAACGCCTCGCCGAAGAACAGCGTGACGATCGCCAGGTAATCACCGAACAGGCGGCGCGACGGCCAGCCGACGATCAGGCCGAGCACCGCCGCGAGCGCCATCACGATCGGCAGCGACAGGATCGCGGGCAGGTGGATGCCCTTGCTGCCGACCTGGCTGGAAGAGAGCAGGGCGAAGCCGTAGGCGCCGAAGCCGAAGAACGCGACGTACCCGAGGTCGAGCAGCCCGGCCCAGCCCACGACGATGTTCAGCCCGACCGCGAGCAGCGCGATCACCAGCGAGTCGATTCCTACCTGAAGCTGGAAGCCGCCGAGGCCGAACAGCGGCAGTGCCAGCCCGGCCACGCAGGCGATGGCTAGCCGCGGCCACCATCCGACGCGCTCGGCCAGCCGCTGCGCATCGCCCTGCCAGCCGGGCCGGTACTCGCGCCGCTGCTGCTGCCTGGCCACCCACTCGTCGGCGCCGACTTGCGGGCCGGGACCGGTCGGGGGCAGGGGCGATTCGAGGCTCACGGCTGTTCAGACCTTCTGCAACTGGGCCTGGCCAAGCAGCCCGCTCGGCCTGACCAGCATGACGACGATCAGCAGCGCGAACACCAGCAGGTTGGTGAACGTCGATGAGATGTAGCCGGTGATCATCGACTCGGCGATGCCGATCAGCAGGCCGCCGAGCATCGCGCCCGGCAGCGAGCCGATCCCGCCGACCACGGCGGCGGTGAACGCCTTGAGGCCGGCGATGAATCCGATCGTGTTGGTCACCTGGTTGAACAGCAGCCCGGCCATCACGCCGGCGACTCCGGCCAGCGCGGAGCCGAGGAAGAAGGTCGCCGCGATCGTGAGGTTCACGTTGACGCCGAGCATCTCGGCGGCCTCGGTGTCGGCGGCCACCGCCCGCATCTGCTTGCCGAGCTTGGTGCGCACGACGAGCAGCCGGAGCCCGATCATCAGCGCGAGGCCGAGCACGATGACCATGATCTGCACCGCGTCGATGCTGACCTTGCCGAAGGTGATGCCGGAGGAGAACGAGATGAAGTCCGGCGTGTTGTAGACCCGGAATTGCGCGCCGAACAGCAGCAGCGCCGCGTTCTCCAGGAAGAACGAGATGCCGATCGCGGTGATCAGCGGGGCGATCCTCGGCGCGTGCCGCAGCGGGCGGTACGCGAACCGCTCGATCGCCACTCCGAGGCCGCCGGTCAGCAGCCCCGCCAGCACGAACATGATCACCAGCAGTATCGGCACGGGAATGCTCAGCGCGCTCGGTCCGCCGAACCACTGGATCACGAAATAGCCCACGAAGGCGCCGACCATGTACAGGTCTCCGTGGGCGAAGTTGAGCAGCTTCAGCACCCCGTACACCATCGAGAAGCCGAGCGCGACCAGCGCGTAAAGCGCCCCGACGGTTATCCCGTTGACCAGTTCCTGAAAGAAGAAGCTCATATGAGGAGGGCCTCGTCCGCTGCCCGGGCGGCTGGTGCCATCACTGGTGCCAACAGCAGCCAGCCGCTCAGGCAGCGTTCTTGGTTCGCGCCGGTCAGCCCGGGATCAGCTGGTACTTGCCGGCAGAGTCAATCTTGAACAGGAAGAACTTGCCGTGCGAGTTGTCACCGTGCGAGTCGAAGCTGATCGGCTCGCCGAGGATGGAAGCCGACTCGTTCGTCTGCTTGATCGCAGCGAGCACGTTGGAGCGGCTCGGCGTCTGGCCTGCCTTGCAGACCGACGCGATCGCCTCGTCGATCACGTGCTCCGAAGCGAAGACCGGCGGCCCGAAGGTACCGAACGACCCGTGCGCGGCCTTTTCCGTCGCCACCAGGGAGGCGTCGGCGGGAATCGCGGTGATGTCCGGTCCGAACGATGACACGTAAGAGCCGCTGATCGTGAACGTGCCCGGCGAGAACAAGCCGTCCGTGCCGAAGATCACGGCCTTCTTGTGCTCCTGGGCCAGGTCACGGCCGAACTGCTGCGCGTTCGCGGCCACCTGCCACGGCAGCACCACGACCGAGGTTGCCGGGGTGACCTTCGCCACCAGCGAAGAGAAGTCGGTCGTCTTCTGCGAGACCGATTCGTGGTCGACCTTGATGCCCGCCGCCTGCAAGATCGGAATCATCGTGGCGACCAGGCCAGTGGAGTAGACCTCCTGGTCATCGACGATCATGACGGCCTTGGGGTGCAGCGTGTTCACGATGTAGTTGGCGTCGCCAGTGCCCTGCACCTTGTCGTTGGAGACCACGCGGAAGAACGTCGGGTACTTGCCCTGGGTAAGCGTGACGTTGGTCGCCGAGCCCGACATGAAGGCGATCCCGGCCCGCGCGAACAGCGGCCCGACCGCCTCGACCTCCTGGCTGCCCGCCGGCCCGACCACGGCCAGGATCTTGGCGTTCGACACGAACTGCTGGGTCACGGTCGTCGCCTGCGCCGGATTCAGCTGGGTGTCGCCCTGGACCAGGGTGATCTTCGTCTTGTTCGCCTTGTTGTCCATCGCGACGGCAAGCTCCGCGAAGTGCAGTTGCTCCTGCCCCAGCACGGCCACCGGGCCCGTCAGCGGGCCCTCCATCCCTACCGACGCGACGCAGCTCTTAGTGCCGCCGCCGGCCGCTTTAGTACTGGTCGAGCTGCTACTGCAGCCCGCAAGGGCCAGCGCACCAAGCGCGCCAGCCGCGATGATCGTACGTCCGTTCACCTGCGCCCACCCCCGGCTTCCGGTTCGTTCCGCCGATCAAACCATTACCGCCTACAACCGTGCAAGGGGAGCAATTCGGGACTGAGTAACAGTTGTGAGTCGGTTTGGGTCGCGGTCCGATAACTGAGCGTCAGGACTGGGCTACCAGAACGGGCCGCCAGCCTCAGCCGTCGGCGCCTTGCAGGATCTCGGCCAGCTTGCCGAGGTTGATGTTGCCGCCGGAAACCACGCACACGACCTTGCCGCCGCCGGCCCGGCCTGACAGCGCGGCGGCCGGCGCCAGCGCGCCCGCGCCTTCGGCGATCACCCGCATCCGCTCGGCGAGCACCCGCACCGCCGAGGCGACCTCGCTGACGTCGATGACCAGCGCGCGGTCGACGAGCGGCCGCACCAGCGGCCACATGCCGTCGAGCACGCGGCGACTCCCCGCGCCGTCCACGAACGAAGGGCTGAAGTCGGCGTCGGCTGGCTCACCGGCCGCCATCGCGGCGGCCAGCCCGGCGGCGCTGGCCGGCTCGGCGGTCATGATGGCGGTCTGCGGTCGCAGCGCCTTGATCGCGCTGGCGACGCCGGCGGTCAGCCCGCCGCCTCCGTACGGAGTGATCACGACGTCGGGGTCGGGCAGGTCCTCAAGGATCTCCAGGCCGATGGTGCCGTTGCCGGCCATCACCGCGGGATCAGCCGCCGGGTGCACGAACAGGCCGTCAATCCCGTCGGCCTTGCCGGTGACGAGCAAGTTCCACCACTGGTCGTAGGGCACCTTAAGCACGGTGCCGCCGAGCCGCTCGATTGCCGCCAGCTTGGCCTCCGGCGCGCTGTCGGGCACCACGATCGTGGCGGGCAGGCCGAGCGCGCGGGCCACGTGCGCGATGCCCTGCGCCATGTTCCCGGCGCTGGCGGTGACCAGCCCTTTCGCGCGCTCACCGGGCTCGGCGAGCAGGACCGCGTTGGTCGCGCCCCTGATCTTGAAGGAATTGATCGGCTGCAAGTTCTCTAGCTTGAGGTAGATCTCGGCGGGGGCGTCGTCGACTGGGAGGCGCACCAAGGGGGTCCTGAACGCGGTGCCGGCGATCCGGTCCCTGGCCGCCTCGATCTCCGCAAGCTCGATCACGCGAACATCGCCTCCAGTTCGGTACGTTCGGTGTCAGTGACGGGATGAGCCAGCGCCTGCCTGACTGGCGCCAGGTGCTCGGGGCGGCCTGGGCCCAGCACGATCTGGGTCACCCGCTCGTCCGCGAGCAGCCAGGCGAGCGCCAGGCCCGCCATGGAGACGCCGCGCCTGGCGGCCGCCGCCTCGAAGCTCGCCAGGGCGGCGAACGTGCGGTCGGCCAGCAGCTCCTGGTAGG
>DASYAT010000016.1:0-10481 GCA_036501205.1 Streptosporangiaceae bacterium
GCGCCTGCGAAGTAACCTTCGCGTGCGGCCTGGTGACGCTCGCTGACGCCAGACGTCGCATGTGACTGCGCGGTCTCATCCCATCGGCCGTAGTAGAACGGCCGGGAGGCACGGTAATCCTCCATCGACCGGCTCCCTGCCTGGATCTTTTCCATCGCCTCAAGCGCTGTTGCGTACCACGGTTCTGACGCCCGGCTGGCCAGCCGGGCCTGAACTTGTTCTTCGGAGTCGTCAACTCCGTCGACCACCAGGCCAGGAGTGATCAGCAGCAGCTTCGACAGGCGGTCTGGATGCGCGGCCGCGTACAGGGTCGCCAGGATCGAGCCGGCCGAGTGAGCGAGCAGGTCCAGCTGCTCCAGACCCAACTGGACCCGGAGTGACTCCAGATCGTTCACGAGGTGGTTGACGCGGAAACTCGCCGGATCGGCCGGGTCGGCCGACTCGCCGACGCCGCGCGGATCCAGCAAGATCAGCTGCCGTGACTTGCTCAGGCCGCCGAGATCACCGAGGTAGTCGACCGACCGGCCTGGCCCGCCGGGATAACAGATCACCGGCTCGCCGTCGCCGATCACGCGGTAGCTGAGCATGGTTCCGTCGTAGGACGCGAAAGTTGGCATGCTGCCATTCTGCCCGTCTCATGGCAGTGGGCCGTTCCTGGGCGACAGGAACGGCCCGCCGGCATTCGGTGTTTGCTAGCTCTTCACCAACCGGAGGTTGGTGATGTCGGGGCCGCCCAGGTTCGGAGCGAAGACCACCCCGGCTCGCAGTCCGGCTTCCCGCACCCTGGCGCTGGACAGGACGGGGCTCTGCTGGTCAGTGAGCGGCACGACCGCCGCGTCGACCATGATCTGGCGGGCGGCCGCGGCCCAGTCGCGGGCCGCTTGCGCTCGCGTCGTGGCTTGCTCGCCGGCCGCTATGGCGTCGTCGACCTTGTGATTGCTGTAGCAGCCGTAGTTCGTGGTGTGCTCGACGCATTGCGTCTGGAACAGCGCGGCCAGCGTGGTCCGGCCGTCGTTGCCGAACCAGTCAGGGAGCCAGCTCGCGAGTCCGATGTCAAACGCGCCGGGCTTGCCGTTCTGGCTCACGTTGCCGAGAGTCGGGTAGTACTGGTTTTCCGGCACCGCGTCATTGAGCAGGCGGATACCGCACGCCGCCAGGCTGGCCTTGACCACAGCGAACACGGCCGCGTCAACCGAGTCCGCCCCGTGCAGGAACTTCAGCGTCAGGCCCGAGTGATAGCCCGCCGCCCGCAGATCAGCTTTGCACTTCGCCGTGTTGCCCTGGTTGCCTGCGCTCGGATACGGATTGACGGCGACATGACCGAGAGTGCCGGCCGGCTGCACAGAACTGGTCACCTTGGCTGTCGAAGGCCCGCCGAAGACCCGCTGGATAGCGACCTTATTGACACCGAATTCGATTGCCCGGCGAACGTCGAGCCGGCCGGCCGCGTGACGGGAGTTCGGGCTGCGCAAATTGAACACCAGGTACGGCTCCATATCGGCGTTCGGCCAGATGTGGAACTCAGGGCTCTTGGCCAGGCCCGGCAGTTCACTGACTGGCACGCTGGTGTCGAGCATCAAGTCCTGCCGGCCCAGGCGCAGGTCACTGACCTGGGTGGTCCCGTCCGTTACGCCAGCAGTGACGACGATTTCCCTGACGTACTGATGCCTGACCGGGTCGGTGGCCTGCCGCCAGGCGGGATTCCGGCGCATCACGATTCGCTTGCCTACTACGACTGGGCCGACGGTGTAAGGGCCGTCGGAGATGAGGTGCCGGTCGAGCTGAGCGCTGTTAGGCAGGTAACGGTCGTATTCGGCCGGCCGGGCCGAAGCGAACGGCAGGGCCAGCATGTTGAGGAAGTCGCTGGCCGGCTTGACCAGCCGGAACCGGAGCGTAAGCGGGTTCACCGCCGCGATGCCGGAGACCGCATGCGAATTCTGAAACGCCGCCACGCTGGCGGCCGTGATCGGATGCTTCTTGGTGTTCGCGAAGAAGTTTTCCTCGGCGTTGCAGTAGCTCGCCAGCCCCGCGATCGTGCCGGAGTAGTAGTTCAGGTTGCCGACGAAGCCGCCCGGCGCCGGGTTGCAGAAGGCTTTGAACTCGCGGACGAAATCCGCCGCGGTGACCTGGCGCGCCGGGCTGGTATCCCAGTCTGCCCCCGCGCGGATGCTGAAGGTGTACACCCGGCCGCCGCTGGTGATCCCGCCGTTGCGCACAGTAGGAAGCTGGGTCGCGAGATCGGGGACCACAGTGATGTCACGCTGCCAGCCAGCCGAGTTGAGCGAGGGATCCGGAACCGTCCGGTAGGTCACCAGCTGGCGGGCATAGGCTCGCTCCAGGACGTAGTCAGCGGTGTAGTACGCCGGAACCGTGTCGACGTGGTCAGGACCGTTAGCGGCCACGATTCGGAGGACGCCGCCGCCGGACGCGCCCGCTGGACGCTGGCTGCCGCCGTGCCAGGTGTGCGCCAGCGGGACCGCCGCGGCCAGCAGCAACATCGCCGATCCGGCCGATGCGGCCTGCCGGATGCCGCGCTGGGTGTGCCTTCGGCGAACCAGCCGCATGATCCCCTCTGGCGGCGTCTCGTCCGCTACCGCCGCGTCCAGGGACCTGCGCAGCCACTCTTCGAATTCGTTCACGGTACCTCCGCTCTGGCCGGGCCAACCTGGCCGTGCTGGTCGAAGGGGGACGACCCCCTCCCACCCCCGATGCCTGGTCGTGGTCCGGCGAGTTCACGCAGCCGGGCCAGCCCCCGCGATGAATGGCTTTTGACCGTTCCCAGGCTGCAGCCGAGCGTCTTCGCGACTTCGGCCTCCGGCAGGTCCTCCCAGAAGCGCAGCACCAGCACTGATCGCTGCCTCGGCGGCAGCATCGCCAGCCAGCGCAGGACCAGGTCCCGGTCGGCGATCTGGCCGATCGGGTCACGCAGTTCGGCGCGAGGCTCGATGTCTTCCAGCGGATGCTCGCGCCGGCGCCGCAGCAGTCGCCGGCGGTCGATCGCGGCGTTGACCATCGCCTTGCGCACGTACGGCTCGGGATCCACATCGCGCACCAGTGCCGACCGGCGCCGGTAGGCGCGTTCCAGCACGACCTGGAGCAGATCCTGAGCGTCGGCCTGATGGCCGGTCAGGAGCAGCGCCAGTTTGTACAAGTGCGCCGACCTGCTGCGCACGAACTCCTCGAAGAATTCATCCGCCAGACGGCTCACAGGCGCCTCGCTTGAGTTAGTCGCACATCTTTTCTTACGACGAGGACCAGGCAAAAGGTTGATTCACAATTTGGCGGCGCCGCTTCGCGGCGGTCAGCTGGTCAGCGGTCAGCTAGTTACGAGCGGGATTTGCCGTCCCGGATCATGGTGACCGCCTGCTCCACCCGCCGCTGCCTGGTCTCGTCCTTCTTGGCCTCGGTGACCCACCGCACGTACTCCTTGCGATGCGTGAAGGCCATCCGCTCGAACGCCGTCGCGGCCACCGGATCGGCGGCCAGCGCCTGCGCCAGGATCGGCGGTACCTTGACCTCGCGCGGCGCGGCGTCGAGCGCGAGGATCACCTCGATCTCGTCGCCGGCCTGTACGCCCGCTTTCTCGCGCACCTCCCGCGGAAAGCCGAGCGCGAACTCGCCGCCCATCCTGGTCACGCTCGTCCGCCAGGTAAACCCATTGACGGTCGCCGTTACCGGGAACCGCTTGGCGCCTTCCCCGACGACGGCGACCTGGGCGTCGTCAAGCACGACCGCAGCCGCCGGCCCACGTGGCTGAAGCAACGCCGTGAACTGGATCTGTCCCATCTAGCCTCCGCGGTTAACTCATCCCAGCGCCATGACGATCGCGTGCAGGGCCAGTCCGACGCTGGCCCCGACGACCGTGCCGTTGATTCTGATGAACTGCAGGTCGCGTCCCAGCAGCAGCTCCAGCTGGCTTGAGGTCTGCTCGGCGTCCCACCGCTGGATCGTGTCGGTGACCAGCCCGGCAAGCTCATCATGGAACTGGTCCGCCAGCGCCCTGGCGCCGGACTCGGCCAGCCGCTGCAGGCTGTCTTTAAGGTCCTGGTCCTCGCCGAGCCGACGGCCGGCCGCCATAACCGTCTCGGTGAGCCACCGTCGCACTTCAGAGGCCGGGTCGGCAGCCTGGGCGGCCAGCGCCCGCCTGGCGTTCTTCCACAGCGAAGAAGACAGGTCGCGCAGTGCGCTGCTGGCGAGGACATCGCGCTTGATCTGCTCACCGCGCGCCAGCAATTCCGGAGACGTCTCAAGCCGGCCAGGGAGCTTGACGATCCACGCCTCCAGTTGCAGGCGGGTCTCATCGCTCGGGTCGTTGACCATCGCGGCGAGCTTCTGGCGCAGCCGGATGTATAGCCGGTCGAACAGCCGCCGGTAGACCGCGTCTGGCACCCAGCGGGGCGCCTCGGCCTCGAACCGCTCCCTGAGTTCATCCTGGTGACTGACCAGGTAGGGATCGGCGGCGGCGAGGATCTCACTCAGTAGTCCTGAGTGGTGGCCCTCCTCGATGATGACCCGCAGCACCCGCCCGGCCACCGGCGCTACCTCGACCGTTTGCGCCGCCCTGGTCAGCCCGGCGGCCAGCACCCGCTGGACGTCCTCATCACGCAGCGCGTCGGTGGCGCGGACCGCAAGGCCGGCGAGATGGCCCGCGAACCGGGCCGCGTCGGCTTCCTCAGCCAGCCAGGCCCCCAGCCGGGGAATGAGCCGGTCGGAGCCGATCCGCTCGGCTAGCACATCGGCGGTCAGGAAGTTTTCTTGCACAAACTGGCCCAGCGTGGCCGCAAACTGATCCTTGCGCTCGACGATCAGCGCCGTATGCGGGATCGGCAGTCCCAGCGGACGACGGAACAGCGCCGTCACGGCAAACCAGTCCGCGATCCCGCCGACCATGGCCGCCTCCGCACCAGCCTGCACGTAACCAAGCGCGGTGTTGTGGGCGCCGATCGCGGTCACCACGAAGAAGAGCACGGTCACCGCCGCGAGCAAGGCCGTAGCGCGCCTGCGCGCCGCGGCCAGCTGGCGTACCCTCAGGTCCGGCGACTCCCGGCCGGGCGCAGGTGTGGTCACGGCCGTCGTCATCTCTTGCTGCACCCGCCCGATCCTCATGTACCCGGAGGAATCCAGGCAACCAAACCGACTCTAGCTAGCCCGTGTTCTGCAAGCCGGCCGCCACCCCGTTCACAGTCAGTAGCAGGAATCGCTCCAGCGCGGCCGGACCGGCGGCACCCTCGCGATCGACTTGCTCGTCCTGCGCCCGGATCGCCGCCAGTGCCCGAAGCTGAAGGTGGGACAGCGCGTCGACGTACGGGTCGCGCAGCGCGACGGCCCTGGACAGCACCGCGCGGCGTTCGAGCAGCCGGGTATGGCCGGCGACTTCGAGCACGAGCCGCCTGGTGAGGTCGTATTCGGCCAGCACCCGCGCCGCGAGCGCGTCGTTCTGGCCAAGGGCCAGGTAGCTCGCCGCGATCCGCCGGTTCGTCTTGGCCAGGCTCATCTCGGCGTTGTCGAGGAGCACGGACAGCAGCGGCCAGTCCTGGCAGGCGGTACGCACAGCCGGCAGGCCCGCCTCCTTGATGGCCGCTTCCAGCCCGCTGCCAAGGCCGTACCAGCCGGGCAGGTTGATCCTGGTCTGCGCCCAGGCGAAGACCCACGGGATCGCGCGCAGGTCAGCCAGTGCCGAGGGGGCCTGGCCGCGCCTGGCCGGCCGGGATCCGAGTCGCATGTTCCCGATCTCAGCCAGCGGGCTGAGCCGGGAGAACCACTCCGCGAACCCCTCAGCGGTCACCAGCGCCCGGTAGGCCGCGAGCGAAGCCGTCTCGAGCGGGCCGGCGACCTGCCCGGCTTCGGCGGAGGAGCGCCCCGGATCCTCTGGCGAGGGGGCCGAGGCCAGCAGCACGGCCGAGGTGACCTGTTCCAGATGGCGCTGGGCGATCACCGGATGGCCGTACCTGGCGAAGATCACCTCACCCTGCTCGGTGACCTTGAACCGCCCGTCGACCGACCCGGGTGCCTGGGCCAGCACCGCCCGTCCGGCCGGCCCGCCGCCGCGCCCGAGCGCGCCGCCCCGGCCGTGAAACAGCACCAGCTTGATGTCGTTCGCCGCCGCCCAGCGGGCTAGCCGCAGCTGCGCGTCGAACAGCCGCAGCGTGGCGCTGACCATGCCGAGTTCCTTGGCCGAGTCCGAGTAGCCGAGCATGACCTCCAGGCGCCGCCCGGTCTGGGCGAGCCGCTGGCGAACCGGAGGCAACTCGATCAGGTCGTCCAGGATCGGAACGGCGTTCTCCAGGTCGTCCCCGCTTTCGAACAGCGGGACGACGTCGAGCAGCGGCGGCCGGCCCGGGCAGGCCAGCTCGGCCAGCTCGTACACGGCGGCGAGGTCGCGGGCCGACGTCGTGAAGCTGACCACGTACCGGTGGCACATGTCAGTGCCATGCCGGCGCTGGATGTCCGCCACCGCCGCAAAGGTCGCGAGCACTTCCCTCGTCTGCGCCGAGACGGCAGCCCCAGCGCTCGCGGCTCCCGCGCTCGCGGCTCCCGCGCTCGCGCTCGTAGCCTCGCGCAACGCCGACGCGTGCACCGCGCTGTGCTGACGGACCTCGAGCCCGGCGAAATGGAAGCCGAAGGTCTCGGCCTGCCAGATGAGGTGCTGGAGCTCACCGTAGGCCTGCCGGGTCGCGCCGACAGCGGCGAGCGCCGCCTGCACGAGCCGGAGGTCGCGAATGAAGTCCTCGGCCCGGTGGTAGGCGAGGCCGGCGGGCCCGCCGCCGAGCCTGGTCGCCCCCAGCCGCTGGGCCGCGTACAGCAAGAACGTGCGGAATGGCTCGGCCGGCGATCGCGAGCTGAGCTCGCCGAGCAGCGCCGGATGGGCCAGGGCGGCGGCCGCCAGGGCGTCATCGAGCTCCGCCGCGGCCCGGCCCCCGCCGGCTGGCAGCACCAGGTCGATGGTGAGCGACCGGCCGCTCCTGACAGTCGCGTTCTCCAGCGCCAGCAGTGCGTGATCGGCCTGGATGCGGGCGGCCTGCTCGGTGACCGCGGCGGTCACGAACGGATTGCCGTCCCGGTCGGCTCCGATCCAGCTCCCGAACCTCAGGTAGGCCGGCGCCAGCGGCGGGGCGGAGCCGGACGCGTCCGGCTGCAGCGCCCGGTCGAGTTCCCTGTACAGCCTCGGTGCGAGCTGAAACAGCGTCTCGTCGAAGATCGCGGTGCCCGACCGCACCTCATCCAGCGGCTGCATCGCCTGGATCCGCAGCGGCGAGGTCCGCCAGAGCAGGTCGATTTCCTCGCGCAGCCGCCGGCGGGCCTCGATCCGGTCGGTTTCGCCGAGGCTGGCGCTGTCCAGCCTGGCCAGCTGAGCGCTGATCCGCCGCAGCGCCTCGGTGACGGCCCGGCGCCTGGCCTCGGTCGGGTGCGCGGTCAGCACCGGATGCACCTCGAGCCTGCCAAGAAGTGAGTCGCGCGCCCCGGCGTCGCGCGCCCCGGCGTCGCGCGGCCCGGCCGTGAGCGGGCCGGCCAGGCTGGCCACGGCGGCGCCAAGGGATTCCCTGACCGGCTCGTCACCGGTGTCCCGTTCCCGCAGGATGCGGACCCGCTGGTGTTCTTCGGCCAGATTGGCCAGGTGAAAGTACACGGTAAAGGCGCGGGCTACGGTTTCGGCCCTGGCTACCGGCCAGCTCGCGACCAGCGCGGCGATCTCGTCGCCGGCCGCGTCCCCGGCTTCAGCACTGGTGTCGCCATCGTGCTCGCGGGCGGCGATTACCCGACGCCGCAACTCCTCCACGTCGGCCAGGAGATCCGCGCCCTCGGAATCACCGATGACCTGGCCGAGGATATCGCCGAGCAGCCGGACGTCCCGGCGCATCGCCTTCGGGACCTTCAGGCGGTCGGCGGTCCTGTTTCCCTTTTCTGCTGTACTGGCCACGTCGCCAGCGTAAGGGAGCCATTTGCCGCCGGGGGTCGCGTGCTTGGATAGGGCATGCCTGAGCTACCGGAAGTGGAGTCGGCCCGCGCGGTAATCGAGCGGGCCGCGCTCGGACGCGTGATCTGTGCCGTCGACGACAGCGACAGCTACGAATGCCGCCCGCACCAGCCGGGCGAGATCCGCGCCGTGCTGACCGGCCGAAGGCTGACCGCCGTGCACCGGCAGGGCAAGAGCCTGTGGTGCGACACCTCGGGTACCGGCCAGTCCCCCGGACCCGGCCCGGCGCTCGGGATTCACCTCGGCATGTCGGGCAAGATCGTGATCGCCGACGGGCACGGCGATGAGGTCGAAGGCGGCGACTACTGGCAGCGCGGCCGTGCTAACGGCGACCACCGGTTCGCCCGGTTCTCCCTCGGCTTCGCCGACGGCGGCGAGCTGATCCTCGTCGATCCGCGGCGGCTCGGCCGGGTCCGGCTCGATCCGCCGGTGGATGCGCTCGGCCCGGACGCCAGGTCGATCACGCCCGCGCAGTTCAAGGCGGCGTTCGCGCGCGGCACCGCGCCGGTGAAGGCCAGGCTGCTCGATCAGGACGCGATCGCCGGCATCGGCAACCTGCTGGCCGACCAGGTTCTCTGGCAGGCGAAGATCAACCCGGCCCGCCCGGTCGGCGAGCTGACCCAGGCGGACGCCGAGCGCCTGCTGCGCGCGATCCGCCGGGCGATCGAATCGTCAGTGACTGGCGGAGGCGTGCACACGCTGCCGGTCGTGGCCTTCAGAAAGGAAGGCAGCACCTGCCCGCGGTGCGGCGCCCCGATGGTGCACGGCAAGGTCGCCGGACGGACGACGTGGTGGTGCTCCCGCGAACAGTCCCTCAGCTGAGCCGATTCCTCAAATGAACCATCCCTCAAATGACTAGACCTGAGCCGCATCCCTAGATCTTGCTGTTGACGACGCATAGCCTGGCAAAAGGGCACGGGTAAATGATCAAAAATGATCAAAAGAGCGACAACGTCTGCACAAGGAGGACTACCGTGCGTAGTCGCAAGATCGCAAATCGACAGGAACGCGGATCGGGCAACGGGGCACCGAGCACCGCCCGCCGGGCCGTGCTGACAGGCGGGGCACTAGGACTGGCGGCAGTAGCCGGATCGACGCTAGGCGGAACCGAGCCCGCGAACGCCGCCACCCCGGGCCCGATCTGGATCTCGCCGAGCGGAGGCGATGACACCGCCGCCATTCAAGCCATCGTCAAATCGGCCGGCGGCGGGGTGCTTGGCCTCGCCCCTGGTCAATTCAACATCACCTCCGTCGCAGTGTCCGCCCAGACGACCGATGGCGACGCCGGCGGCTTCGGCTGGAGCATTATCGGCTGCGGCTCGGCAACCGTAGTCAACGTCACCGGCGCCGGATCGGGCTTCTCCGTGCACCGGACTGCCGGTTACGGCGCCCAGTTCAACCTGCCCGCTCAGCACACGACGGTATTCATGCGCAATTTCGTCATCGACGGCACGAACGCGAGCCCCGGCGCCATTGGCGTGGACGTCGGAGACGGCTGGGGCTATGACATCGATCTGACGATCGTGAACTTCAGCCAGCCGGGCAGCATCGGGCTACGCCTCAATAACCAGGTCTTCTGGACCGAGAAAGGCCGGTTCAGCGCCCAGCTGATGAACAACGACACGGCGGCCGTGATTGATTCGGTCGGCGGTGACATCAGCCACGAGTACAACTTCTTCGACTTCAATATCTTCGCCAATACCAATCAGCAGGGCGTCGTCATCAAGAACGGCGTCAACGCCGCCGGCTGCACGCTGAAGCTGCACGGGAACATGGCGAAAAGCGATAGCAGCAACAGCGCCCCGACCGGCAACATCGCTGCCCTCACGCTCACTGGCGCCAGCAGTCGGCTCTTCAACAGCGAGATCATCATGAAGGTGGAGGGCAATACCGGCGGCTCAGGAAGCGGCCCGTTCCCTTACGGCATCTTCTATTCCGACTCGAGCAACGCCATCAAGGACTGCACGGGAATCATCGCCCACAGCCTGACGAACTCCAATATTAACGGGGGTGAATTCTCCTTCCGGGGGATGATCTTCGCCGATCCCAGTCTGTCCAACATCTACACGACCGCGACGGCCGGGCAGACTAGCTCACAACCGCCGGCTATGCCAGGCTCAGGGACCCCGCTGCAGAATTACGGCCCGGACCAGATGGTGCACGTCTCAGGCGGTACCGTCACCGGCATTACGATCAATACCGTGCCGACCACCTTGGCCTCAGGCAACTTCTTCATTCCGGCCGGCGGCAGTATCGCCGTCAGCTACACGGGAACGCCGGCGCCGACCTGGACGTGGGTGCCAGCGTCATATAGCAACGTCTGAGCTCTCGCAGAGCTGCGGGGCTCCCGCGAGCCCCGCAGCCGACCAGATCAAATACAAACAATGAATTTTAGGCAGAAAATTTCGCGCAGGTCTTTAACCCGCCTTCCAGACCAGACGTTGATCAAGCTAGTGCGCGTCCTTCCGGGGGCCGGGGCAGCCGGATGAATATGCGCATTCACGCC
>DASYAT010000017.1:0-1764 GCA_036501205.1 Streptosporangiaceae bacterium
GACGATCTTGGCGAGGTTACCGCCAAGTATCTTGGCCCGGTCCGCGTCGGACACGTCGGCGAACTGCTCCGCGATGACAGCCTGGCTGCCGAGGAAGGTGCCCTCCGCGTGCGGGTAGTCGCTGCCCCAGTAGATGGTGTCAGCGCCGGTGATGTGCCTGGACAACACGGCGACCTTGTCGTCGGCGAACTGCACGCGGATGTTGCGCTTGACGTACTCGCTCGGCTTGAGCGGCAGCGGCCAGCGCTCGTTGATCTTGAACATCCGGCCCATCAGCTTCTGGTCGTGCGGGTCGACCCCGTCGTCCCAGAAGCCGAGCCACCAGTGCGGGTCCTGTCCGGTCCCGGTGCGCCAGGCCTTGTCCATGGAGCCCATGTAGTTCGCCAGCCAGCCGGCGTTGAACTCGATCACGTTGAACATCAGGTTGGGGTGCCGGTCGCAGGCACCGGCGCTGACCAGGTCGGCGATGATCCGCATGGGGCTGGAGGCGGCTGTGTTGCCTCCGCCCATGGTGCGCCCGGCCAGCAGCGCGCCGGTGAGTTCCTGCTTACCCATGCTCATGGCGGTCAGGATGCCCTTGACCTGGCTGCCGGTCGCCGACGTGCCTGCCTTAGTGTCGACGCCGCCGGAGGCAACGTGGAAGAAGATGGGCAGGCCGTTTGCCTCGGCGGCCTCCCAGATCGGCTCGTACTCCGGGGCCCAGTAGGGCAGTGGCTGGGGGATCTCGGGCAGGATCAACGCGGTCAGACCGAGCCGGACGGCGCGCTCGATCTCCTTGACCGCGTCGGCCGCGTTGGTGGTCGGGATGGCCGCGGCCGGCCGCAGCCGGTTCGAGTAGGGCAGGTAGGTCTCGGCCAGCCAGTCGTTGTAGACGCGGGCGTGCGCGATCGAGCGCTCATGGACGTCGGTGTACAGGGCGAAGAACGACAGGTTGGGGAACAGCATCGTCGCGTCGACGCCGTCTCGGTCGAGGTCGCGCAGGATGCTGGTCGGCAAGCCGTCGGGCGTCGGGCCGGGGAACTGGCGGTAGCGGGATACCGTCCAGCCCTCGTACCCGGCGGTGTGCACGGTGCGGAACTCCGTGTGGCCGCCGGGCACGAGCGGCTCGTCGAGGATCGTGTCTTCTTCCCATAGCGCCTGGTCGCGCATGTTCTTTGGCAGGCGTGTCTTGTAGAGGTCGACTGGTTCGACGACGTGGCTGTCGCCGGAAACGATGAATTCTTTTGCCATGTTGGGTCTCGCCCGGTGCGTCAACGCCTGCCGAGGTGGATGCCACGCCAGTGGAGGGCGATAGTGGATCGTCGGGAGCACTGGGGTACTCCCGACGATCCACTATGAGGCTCATCGAGGGTCGGTCACGCGACGACTGGCCCGCAATCCCCGCTGCTGGGCTGCACAAACGGGCATGCCGCCCATCAGGTCGCGATGCCGACGCCGGATCCCGCCGCGACCGGCCGGGGTCTCGAAGATGGTGGACGTTCAGGCACCCGCCGAGCGGTGCGCGAACATCCACGCCGAGGGCGTTTTCGCCGAGGCCGGAGGGGACCGGCTTGACTCCGGGTCTGACGCCGCAGCGCACGGCGCCGCATTGCACGGCGCCGCATTGCGCGGCGCCGCATTGCGCGGCGCCGCTGTCTTGTTACTGGAACGATCTTGGCGGCTCCTGTGACAGCCGTGAACTCGCCTCGGCGTACCTGGTCCCGATCGCGAGTCCGACGTCGGCTTCGAGAGCATCGAGGTGGCTCTGAATCGCCCGCAGGCGAG
>DASYAT010000018.1:0-8994 GCA_036501205.1 Streptosporangiaceae bacterium
TCAGCGACGCGGGAGATCGAGTCCTGGTCGCCGGAGCGTTCGTCGTGGTCTTCGCCTGGCTGCTGGCCTGGCCTTACGTGCTGCCCTGGTACGACGGCCTGGGCTGGGCGCTGCTGGCCGCACTCCCAGCGTCCAGGCTCGACTGGCTCCTGCTGGCCAGGACCGGCGCGCTGGCGATCGGCTATCTGCCCGCGCGCGGGATCGCCCTGCCCGCTGGCCTGCGCTGGCTGGAAACCGTCGTCAGGACGGCCGTCACCCCGGCCGTCCTGCTCGTGATCATCGTGCTAACGGCGGCCTGGCTCCGGGCTGGTCGGCTAGAGGTAAGGGCCGGAAGCCCGCTGCTGTGACTCCTCGGGCTGCGGCGGCACCATGCCGGGCGGCAGCGCCCTGCGCATCTGCTCAAGCTGGGCCCTGGCCGCCATCTGCTGAGCGAACAGCGTGGTCTGGATGCCGTGGAACAGCCCTTCGAGCCAGCCGACCAGCTGAGCCTGGGCGACCCTGAGCTCGCCCTCGCTCGGAATCTCGTCCTCGGCGAACGGCAGTGACAACCGCTCAAGCTCCTCCACCAGCTCGGGCGCGAGGCCGTCTTCGAGTTCCTTGATCGAGCTGGTGTGGATCTTCCTGAGCCTGGCCCGGCTCTTCTCATCCAGCGGCGCGGCTTTGACCTCTTCGAGCAGTTGCCGGATCATGCTGCCGACCCGCATGACCTTGGCTGGCTGCTCGACCATCTCGGTGACCGGCCGCTCGCCGCCGACGTCTTCCGCGTCAGTCTCGATGGCGATTCCGTCGGGACCGACGACCACGATCTTGGAGGGCGTCTGGGATTCAGGCGCGCTGTCGTCGTTCATAGCCCCTAACTTAGTGCGTCGGACTTGTGGCCTAGCCGCATCCCCGGGGCCGACGCGTCACGGACACAGCAGAATTTTTCCGATGTGCCCGTCGGCCTCAAGCAGCCGGTGCGCTTCGGCGGCCTCGGCGAGCGGCAGCACGGTATCGATGACCGGCCGGATCTGGCCCGCGCCGACCAGCGGCCAGACGAGCTCGGCGACTCCGGCGACGATAGCCGCCTTCTCGTGCGTCGGCCGGGCCCGCAGCGAGGTGGCCCGCACGGTCGCGCGCTTGCTCAGCAGCGCGCCGAGATCGAGTTCGCCCTTGGCGCCGCCCTGCAAGCCGATCACGGCCAGTCGCCCGCCGGTCGCCAGCGCGGCCACGTTCCGCGGCAGGTACTTCGCGCCGATGATGTCGAGGATCACGTCGGCGCCGCGTCCGCCGGTGAACTCGCCGATCGCCTCGACGAAGTCCTGGTCCTTGTATGGGATCGCCAGTTCGGCGCCCAGCTCCAGGCAGCGATCGAGCTTGGCCTTCGAACCGGCCGTGCACGCGACCCGGGCACCCAGAGCCCGGCCAAGCTGAATGGCGAACGTCCCGATCCCGCTCGCGCCGCCGTGCACGAGCAGCGTCTCGCCCGCCGCGAGGCCAGCGAGCTGCACCACGTTGGAGTGCACCGTGCAGGCAACCTCCATCAGGCCGCCGGCCTCGACGACCGAGGTGCCGTCCGGTACCGGCAGGACCTGGCCGGCGTGCACGGCGACCTTCTCGGCGTAGCCGCCGCCGGCCAGCAGCGCACAGACCTCGTCGCCGATCGAGAACCCGGTGACGGCCACGCCCAGGCCGGCGACGCGCCCAGCGCACTCAAGCCCGGGGTACTCAGGCGCGCCAGGCGGCGGCGGATAGAACCCTTGCCGTTGCAGCAGGTCAGCCCGGTTCAGGCCGGCGGCCGCGACGTCAATCAGCACCTCATCGGCGGCAGGCACCGGATCCGGCACCTCGCTGACCCGCAGTACCTCGGGGCCGCCGGGCGATTCGATCGTGATTGCGCGCATGAAAACCCCCGCTTGACTAGGGCGTACCTAAGGCGTTGTTGGTAACGTTATAGACGTGGCGGTCAGAACCATCAGCATCAGCATGGATGAACGCACCTACCGGCAGGCCAAGGCGGCCGCGGACCGAGCCGGGCTCCCGATGTCAGTCTGGATGTCCCGGTCGGCCAAAGAGAAGGTGCAGCGCGACGCTGCCGTGACCGTCGCCGAGCTCGACGTAGGCTCTGACCACGCCTGGGTCGCCTGGACCGAGGACAGTGAGCGCGACTTCCCGGAGGCGGAAAAGGGCGCTGCGTGAATCGCGGTGATGTCTTCACGCACAAAGGGCTCGGACGCGCAAGCTTCGTCGTGATCGTCAGCAACGACGGGTTCAGCGCTGTTACCGGCCATCCGGTCGTCGTCAGGATCAGTGATCGCCCCGACCTCACGGAAACCCCCTACATCGTCCCGCTGACCAGCGCCGACCATGCCTCAGGCCACCTTGAGTCCTACTCGGTGGTCAGAGTCAGGCGCGACCGGCTTGGCACCGATCCAGTCGGCCAGGTGTCGGCAGGCACGCTGCGCAAGCTCGACGACGCGCTGGCTCTACTCTTCGACTATGGCGCCTAAGAAGAAGCAAGCCGGCGAAGAGCGCGACGGCGTCTCGCTCTCCAGTCTCGATAGCCCGCTGTTCGACGGCGGCGAGTCGGCCAAGCGCGACCTGGTCGACTACCTCGACGCGATGTCGGACCGCATGGTCAAGGTGCTGCGCGACCGGCCGCTCTCGGTGATCAGGGTCAGGCCCGGCCAGGACCCGTTCATGCAAAAGAACCTGCCCAAGTACACCCCGCCTTGGATCGAGACCGTGACGGTGTGGGCCGACGCCTCCAAGCGCGAGGTCACCTACGGGCTCTGCAACGACCGCCGGACCCTGCTGTGGTTCGCCAACCAGCGTGCGGTCGAGTACCACGTGACTCTCGCCCGGGCCGGTCACTGGGACAAGCCGAGCTATCTCGTGCTCGACATCGACCCGCCGGCGCCAGACGAGTTTGGCTTGACCATCCGCGCCGCTCAGCTCGTCCAGCAGGCCCTGGCCGAGCTCGATCTGGCCGGTGCGGTGAAGACCAGCGGGGCCAAGGGACTGCACATCTTCGTTCCGCTGACCGGCGAGGACACCGGCGACGATGCGGCCGCCTGCACCCGCGCGATCGCCGTCCGGGCCGAGCGCATCGACCCGAAGCTGGCCACCACGGCGTTCATCAAGGAAGACCGCCACGGCAAGGTCTTCCTCGACTCGACCAGGGCCCATGGCGCGACAGTCGCCGCCGCCTACAGCCCGAGAATCCGGCCCGGCACGCCGGTGTCGTTTCCCGTCTCCTGGGACGACCTGCCGGACGTCACCCCGGCCGACTTCACGATCCGCAATGCGGCCGGCCTTCTCGGCGACTCCGATCCGTGGGCCGATCTCATGCCGCCGGCTAAGCCGCTCCCGACGGACCTGATCGAAGAGGGGCACACGATCCCGGTCGCCCGCGTCCAGGCCATGCACGAGGGCAAGCGCCGAGCTCGGGAACGCCGCGCCAGTGAGTGAGACCAGCGCCAGTCCGGGTGGTGGGTGGGGGGTGCAGCGGGCGGGACCCCCGGAACCCCCCGCCTGATCGTCGACCGGCCCCATATGCCCGGCTACGGAATCAAGCCGGCTCAGGAGGGCACGGGCCTGCTGCCTTGGGCCTGGGCCGAAGAGCGTCTGGTCTCCTCCCGCGACTTCTGGCTGGCTAGCACCAGCCCCGACGGCGAGCCGCACCTGATGCCGGTCTGGGCCGTGTGGCTGGCCGGCGCGCTGTGGTTCAGCAGCAGCAACGACTCCCGCAAGACCCGCAACCTGCGGGCCGGCCCCCGCTGCTCGCTGTCGACAGAAAACCCTGAATCCCCGGTCGTCGTCCAGGGCATCGCCGAGGCCGTGACCGACCTCAGCGGCCGCCAGCAACTGCTGGACGCCGAGAACGCCAAGTACGGCACGACCTACTCGATAGACTCACTCGATCCGGCCTCTAACACCTGTTTCCGCGTCCGCCGGCTCAAAGTCATCGGCCTGGACACCGCCGACTTCACCGGCTCACCCACCCGCTGGACTCTGTCGGCCTGGCCGGCCGGATGAATCCGCATATTCACACCCTGGAATCCAGATGAATATGCACATTCACCCGGAATGTCATGGGGATCAAGACGGCGCTCCGGTGGCTGGTGGTGCTGCCGGGGACGGTGTGACTGAAGCGACGCGCCAGCCGACCAAGGGCCAGGGATCGCGGTCGCCTCTCCGGGGATCGCGGTTGCCCCTCTTGGGATCGGGCCGGTCGCCAACCCGCCGAGTGCGCCGCCGATCACCATGCTGACCGAGTCGCTGATCCGGGTCTGCGCCGATCCAGTCGTCGACTTGCTGGTCGCCCAGTCCGCCGGTCCCGCCGACCAGGCTCTGCTGGTCCTGCATGGTGGGCCGGACTGGGATCACACCTACCTGGTCGAGCCGCTGTCAGATCTCGGCGGTCGCTACCGCCTGGTGATGCCCGACCTTCGGGGCTGCGGCGGTTCGACCCGGGGGCTGGCCGACGATCAGTACACGCCGGACGCTGCGGTCGATGACCTGATTACGTTGCTTGACCGCCTGTCGCTGCCCAAGGTTGACCTGCTCGGGTTCTCCTACGGCGGCCTGCTCGCCCAGCGCCTGACTCTCGCCGCGCCGGATCGGGTCAGGCGCCTGATCGTCGCGTCGAGCAGCATCTACCCGGTCCCTGACGACGCTTTCGGCGACTGGCCGGAGCGGGACGAGCGCCTGGCCGCCGAGGCCGGCGTCTGGGAGGACCCGTCGATCGACCCGGCCGACCTGGCCCGGGTCGCCGCGATCGCCACCGCCCGGGCCAATGTCTGGCGTGAGGCGGAGTTGCCTGCCTACTTGGAACGAATCTCCGCAATGCGTTTCTCCGCCGAATGGTTGAAACCATGGCAGAAAGGCACGCTGCCGTCCGCGCGGCCACCCAATGCGGCCGCCCGGCTCGCCGAGCTCGGAGTCCCGATCCTGCTGCTGCACGGCGCGCAGGACATGACGTTTCCGGTCGACCTGGCCCGCCGCGCGGCCGGTGAGATACCCGCCGCCAGCGCCGTGGTACTCGAAGAAGCCGGTCACATGACCCACGTCGACCAGCCCGACCAGTGGCTGCTGGCCGTCGACCGATTCCTGGCCGCGCCCTAGGCCCGCGAGATGACTCGCGGGTGGTCTCGCCAGGCGGGCATCGTGGCCATGTAGTCGAGCGTCTCGCGCTCGATCTCCTCGCGCGGCGTGCCCGGGTGGCGGCGCTCCTGCCAGGCCGTCATCCGCTCGAACCGCTGGTCAAAGGACTGCAGTTGGCCGGTCTCGTCGGTGCAGTGGGCGCAGTACCGGCCGGTCTCGATCGGCATGCCGCAGCTCTCGCAGGTTGCGGAGGTGGTCATGACTGGTTCCCTTCGGTCGGGGCTGTGGTGCTGGCCCGGGGGGACGACCCCACGGAACCCCCCGCAGCTGCGGATTGAATGAGCGCACGGAGCGCGGCCAGCAGCGCGTCGACCTGGTCCTGGGGCAGTTGCCGCAGTGCGCTGGTGAGCAGTTCCTCGCTGAGCACTTCGCGCTGGCGGCGAAGGGTGGTCTGCCCGGCCGGGGTCAGCCAGATCAGCGTCCGGCGCCGGTCGGCCGGGTCGCTCTCCCGCTCCAGCAGTCCCTGGCGCTCCAGGTGAGCGACGATCTCGCTGACCACCGACTGTGCCCGGCGCAGGTGCGCGGCCGCCTCGCCGATCGTGACCGGTCCCGCCATCGCCAGATGCTCGAGCACGGCCAGCGAGGCGTTCGCTAGCTGGCTGCGCGGCGCGTCCCGCCGGTGGAAGGTCAGGTAGACGGCACGGAAGAGTTGCTCGAACTCTCCGGCCCTGTCGGTGTCGCCGCTCACCGGGACAGGTTCTCCGACCTGCGATCCATCGTCAATCCCGATGCAAAACCGGCGGCGCACGCGGTGCTGGCCGGAGGGGGACGACCCCCTTCAACCCCCGCTCAGTGCTGCCGCCGGTTCTGTTGCTGAGCTGACTAGCTGGACAAGATCGCGATAGCCGGCAGGCTGCGCAAAACCGTCTTGGAAGGGTGCACGTCCTTGGCGGACTTATTGCTGGTCGGCTGCCACTTGGTGAACGACTCCAGCGAGAGGCTGACTGACCCGTCCTCGCCCGCGGCGCCGCTCTTGTTGACGTCGCTGATGATCTTGGCCGACAGCGAGCCGCTGAAATGGTGGGGCGAGTTAGGGCGCAGCACGAGAACGTACCCGACCGACCGGCCGGACTTGCCCGGGTTCAGACCCCGTCCGAAGAAGACGGCAAGATCGGAGTGCTTCTTCAGCACTGCCTTGGAGTCGCCCGAGAAGGCCACCGACAGGACCTTGACCTTTTTGGTCGGCAGAATCCGGTACTTGACCCGCAACGAGAGTTGGCCGCCGGCTGACGATTGGGTCACGCTCACGGTCTCGCTGCCGGCGGCCGCGCCGGAGGCCGCCGGGTCGCTGCCGGGGTGATGGGTCACGCCGGTGAACAGCACCGCCGCGCCGAGGCCGACGGCGGACAGGCCGCCGATCGAGCGCTGCGCGATCGCGCGGGTACGGCGGTGGTTGCCGCGCCGGATAACTTCGGTCACGGCCATCGGCCGGGCGTGCGCGGCCGCGCCGGCGGCTAGCTGCCGCATTTCGTCGGTGAGATCGGACACTGGTTCTCCTAGGTCTAGCGGGTGGTGAGAGCTTCTGGGGTCTCGGACAGGAGCGGGGTGACGGCGGCGCGGCCGCGAGCGAGCCTGGCCTTGACCGTGCCGGCCGGGGCGCCGGTCTCGGCGGCGATCTGCTCGATGGTCAGGTCACACAGGTGGTAGAGGACCAGCGCCCGGCGCTGTTCGGCCGGAAGCCGGCGCAGCGCGTCGGTGAAGGCGACCCGGTCCGGGGTCGGCCCGGCGACCGAATCTGCCGGAGCGGCCAGCTCCATCAGGCGCTGCCCCTTCTTGGTCCGGCGCCAGCGGGTCACCGCGATCCGCCACGCCGTCACCCGGATCCAGCTCTCTGGCGCTCCGTCCCGGTCGAATCTGGTGCGGTGTGCCCAGGCACGGACAAAGGCCTCCTGGACCGCGTCTTGAGCCTCGGCCCGATCGCCGGTCATCGCATAGAGCTGACCCACCAGGCGATGGAAGGTCGCGGTGTAGAAGGTGGTGAACTCTTCGCGGTCCACTTGTTGGCTCCGCCTCCTAGCTGGCGCTTCCCTGCCGCCCTCGTCGTCTTGGCCTGTCACCTCTAGATACCGGCGCGGCGGGCTCGCGGTTGCATCGATCTGGCGCCGGTCCCCGATGACGTCCCGGTCAGCTGGGACGAGCGCACGATCCTGATGACGATGCTCAACTACACCCGCGACACCGTGCCCGCCAAGTGCGCCGGGATCTCGCAGGAAAACGCGGCTCGGGCACCGCTGCCCGGATCGCCGCTCACGACGATCTGCGGGCTGGTCAGCCATCTGCGCTGGGTCGAGCAGAGCTGGATCGAGCACAAGATGCTCGGCGGACCCGACCAGGGCCCGTGGACCGAGGAAGACCCCGACCGGGAGATGCGGATCGCCGTCGACCTGCCGATCACGCAACTGCTTTCCGAATACCGGGACGCCTGCCGCCGGCACGACGAGCTCATCGCCGGGCTTGATCTCGACGCGCCGTCCAGGGGTGAGCTGGGGTGGCGGTCCGATCCGGTGACTCTCCGGTGGATCCTGTTCCACTTGATCGAGGAGACCGCCCGGCACAACGGCCACCTCGACATCCTGCGGGAGCTAGCCGACGGGGTCACCGGAAGTTAAGCCACCGATCGTGCTGCTCGCGGACCCGGGCACTGCCGGTGTCCGGGTCCACGTATTTAATTCGACCCAAATGTACCGAATTACTCATCTTGACAATGATCCGCAGGTTTGATGTAGTTACCTAAGCTAACTATGTAACGTCTTGTTCGGTTTAGTCGGTCACCGTCGGTCGTCTCTGCATCTGCCGCCTGCTTTTGCGACTCCGGTGGCTTTTTCATTAAAAACCAAACGCCTGACGAAAGTAGACGATATTAGTGCTGTCTATCACTCAGAATGGCCGTGCTCTCATCAGGAGCGGCCGATCACTCAGGACCGGGTATCGCTCCCTGGTCGCCTTGCTGGCGCTTGCCGCCGGAGTGGCCGGAATGGCGCTCGTCGCGGCGCCGACGGCGGCCGAAGCAATGCCCGCAGCGACCAGTGCGGTGACCGCGCCCGGCCACACGATCGCCACCGCTGGGACGCTATCGATGGGCGGCACCATCTCCGGAGGTGGCGGCGCAGTCGACTTCTGGAAGGTCAAGCTGCTCGGCGGCGATGTGATGCAGTTTCAGGCCAGCCTGCCCGCCAATGTCTGCTGCAGCAGTAACTACCGCTTCGAGCTATTCCCGACGACCACCACCGACGCTAACTTCCCGCAGACGAGCCCTTTGCTCGACAGCACCGTGAGTAACTCCACTAAGGCCGTCGTGGATCTGCAGGCCGCGTACGACGCGACATTCATCCTGGCAGTCTGCGAGAACATCGGCGGCGACTGCCGCGGGACCGACTCGGGACAGGGCAGCAACCCGATGGCGGCCTATACCTTCAAGCCCACGCTGGTAGGCGGCGGCATCAAGGCCACGGTCGGGGCCAAGGAAACGCGGGCCAGCGACAGGCTCGCCAAGGCGCCGCTGACGCCGATCGGCAACTTCGAATCCGGCGGCGGCCAGCCCGTTGACTTCTGGAAGATCAAGCTGCTCGGCGGCGACCAGGTCCAGCTGGCGCTCAGCTTGCCGTTCAACGTCTGCTGTGAAAGTAGCTACGACTTCAACCTGTACCCGCCAGGCACCACGGACACGAATCTGCCGCAGACCAGCCCGGTGGCGAACGTATCGGTCAACAACGACACGAAGGGCGTCGTTGTGCTGCAGGCGCCCTACAACGCGACGTTCGTTCTCGCCGTCTGCCAGAACATCGGCGGCGACTGCCGCGGCGTCGACTCTGGCGGTGGCGCGAACCCGATGTCGCCTTACACGTTCAC
>DASYAT010000019.1:0-14475 GCA_036501205.1 Streptosporangiaceae bacterium
CGATTTCGACGGCAAGTTCTACCAGCTGTCCGGGGCCAGGAACGAGCCAAAGGGGCCGCAGCAGCCGCATCCCCCGATCTGCATCGGAGGCAGCGGCGAGCGGCGGACGCTCCTGACCACCGCCAAGTACGCGCAGCACTGGAACTTCACCGGCGGCAAGCCGGAGGACTTCGCCCGCAAGCGGGACGTGCTGCACGCGCATTGCCAGGCCGTCGGCCGGGACCCGAGCGAGATCCTGCTGTCCAGCCATGTGGTGCTTAGCGCTGACCACGATTTCGCGGCGCTCGCCGACCAGATCGCCGGCCTCGGCGCGGAGGGACTCGACCTCGCGATCGTGTACCTGCGGCCGCCGCTCTCCCCCGCCGTCCTGGCCCCGCTGGCCGACGCGCTCGCCGCGATCCGCTGACAACGGGCCGGAACCGGGCGTAAGCCTGCGGGCGGCTTAACCGGGACTGGTGACCTTGCCTACGAACCAGGCCGCCTGAGCCAGCGCGCTGTTGGCCGCGGCCAGCAGGCCAGGCTGCAGCGCGAAGTCGTGCCACATGCGCGGCCAGGTGGTGTAGGTGACGTCGACCTTGGCGGCCGAAGCGCTGACGGCCAGTCGCTGCGCGTCGGGCGCGAGCAGGTCATCGGAGGAGGACTGGATGAGCAGCGGCGGCAGTCCGTCGGGCTGCCCGAGCAGCGGTGAGACGGCGGGATCCGGCCAGTTCGACGGGCTGGTGTAAGCGCTGGCGCAGGCTTTGAGCCAGCCCGGGCTCAGCAGCACGTCCCTGCGCACCAGGTCCGAATTGGCCTGGCGGTCGGCCGTCAGGTCAAGCCACGGCGAGATGAGGATGGCTCCGGCCGGGAGTTCCTCGCCCGCCTCGCGCAGGGCGAGCAGCAGCGACATCGCCAGCCCCGCTCCGGCCGAGTCGCCCGATAGCACAACGGACGCCGGATCGACGTCGCCGGGCAGCGCCCTTAGCAGGTTGCGAGCGTCGTCCAGGGCCGCCGGGAACGGGTGTTCTGGCGCGAGCCGGTATTCGGGTACCACGACCTGACAGGCCGCCTGGGCGGCCAGCCGAGCCGCCCAGCCCTGCGCCATCTTGGCCGACCCGACGCAGTAGCCGCCGCCGTGGAAATGCAGGACCGTGCGCTTCGGGCGGTCCCCGATGACCGTCACCGTCTCGGTGCGCACCCCGTTGATCGTCAGCTCGGTGACGTGCGTGCCGCGCGGGATCGGCGAGGCGCCCATCAGGCGGTCCAGCCGCTGCCGCTGCGTCGGCCACGGCAGGTCAGGGTTAAGCACGTGACGGCCGATCTGGCCCGCGCCGAGGCGCATGAGCGACGGCGGCAGGCCCAGGCCGGACAGGCGGCTCATTGCGCGACCACGTCGGCGATTCGCCTGGGCATCACCCGGTAGCTCGACAGGTCGAACCGCCGGATCCGGTAGCGGTACATGAACGTGTAGTCGGGCCAGTTGTTGGTGTTGCGGCCAGAGTCCGTGGTGTACCAGCTCGTGCAGCCGCTCTCCCAGACCGTCGTCTGGCTGGTCGACTGAACCCACTCGTTGAACTCGTCCTGCACCTCGGGACGCACGTCCAGCCAGTCGAGGTCCTGGCCGGCCAGAGCCTGGATGCCGCCCAGAGCGTAGGCGATCTGTCCTTCGAGCATGTAGATGATCGAATTCCCGCCCAGGTTGGTGTTGGGCCCGTAGAGCATGAAGAAGTTCGGGAACCCGCTGACCGTGATCCCGAGGTAAGCGCGGGCGCCCTCGGTCCAGGCCTGATGCAGCTCACGCCCGCCCACCCCGGTGATCGACATCGGCGCCAGGAAGTCGAGGGTCTGGAACCCGGTCCCGTAGATGATCACGTCGGCCTGCCGGTGCTCACCGCTGGTGGCCAGCACGCCGTCCGTCGTGATCCGCTCGATCGGGTCGGTGACCAGGTTGACGTTCGACCGGGCCAGGGTCGGATACCAGTCGTTGGAGAACAGGACCCGCTTGCAGCCCATCACGTAATCAGGGACGCACTTGTCCCGCAGCTTGGAGTCGGTGAGCTGCTCGTCGAGCTGGCGCCGCCACATCTTCATCGGCTGGGCCAGCAGCTTGCGTGACAGCACGAACCCGCTGGTGAGCAGCTCGCCGTAGAGGAACGTGCGGAGCCGGTCGACCTTGCGCACGGCCGGCAGCCGGTCGAAGACGGTCTGCTCGGCGTCGCGGTAAGGCCGGTCGGGCTTGGGCAGCACGTAGGGTGCGGTGCGCTGGTAGATGTCGACGTGGGCGGCGGTTTTGGCGACCTCGGGCACGAACTGAATCGCGCTGGCCCCAGTGCCGATGATCGCCACCCGCTTGCCGAACAGGTCGACCTCGTGGTCCCAGCGGGCCGAGTGCCAGGACGGCCCGGCGAAGTCGTCGCGGCCGTCGATCTGCGGCAGCGCGGGCCGGTTGAGCTGCCCGACGGCGCTGACCAGGGCCGTCGACTCAAGGATGTCGCCGCCATCCAGCGTGACCCTCCAGGTGGCCAGGCGCTCGTCGAACTCGGCCGAGGTCACCCGCGCGCCGAGCCGGATACGCGAGTCGAGCCGGTGCTCGGCCGCGACGGCGCGCAAGTAAGCCAGCGTCTCCGGCTGGGAAGGGAAGCGGCGGCTCGGGCGGCCGGGCGAGAACGAGTACGAGTACAGGTTCGCCGGCACGTCGCAGGCGGCGCCCGGGTAGGTGTTGTCCCGCCAGGTGCCGCCGATGCTGTCGGCGGCATCGATAACCAGGAAATCCTTGATGCCCGCCCGGTCAAGCGCCAGGGCCATGCCGATCCCGCCGAACCCGGCCCCGATCACGATGACGCGGTACGACGAATGCTCCGGCATACCGGCAGCATAGCCAACAGCCACCTGGTTGACCTATATGTGCGGATCTACTGACCGGTAGTGACCCACACCTGGATCCGGCCGCACTCGGCCGGTGCCTCCGGCTCACGTTCGCTGACCCTGGCGAGCCCGAAGCCGAGCCGCTGCGGGATCGCCGCGCTCTTGACGTTGGCCTCGTCGGTGTGGATCTCCACCCGGGTGACATCGTCCAGCGCCAGCCCGGCCTCGGTCAGGGCTTGCGCGGCCACGGTCGCATAACCCTGGCTTACATAGTCGACGTGCATCCAGTAGCCGAGTTCGATGCCGCCAGGTCCGATTCGCCGGTGCAGGCCGAAGCTGCCGATCACCGGCCCTGACTCATTGGGACGCAACACGTACTGGTAGTCGGATCCGCTGCCCCACAACTCCTGCGCGGCCTGGCACCGCTCGCGCTGTGCCGCTGGGCTGCCCGCATCGACGCTCGCCCAGGGCATCCACGGCTTCAGGTGATCGAGGCTGGCCAGCACCGCCTCGGCGACGAGGTCGCTGTGCGACTCCCGCAACCGCACCAGCACCCCGCGCGGCAGCTTCAGTGTCTCCGGAGGTGAATTCGACATCTCGCAAGTAGACGCCAGCGTCCGCCGCCGGGGCAACTTGAAATGAGCTCAGGCTTCGGTCGGCTGGGTCAGCTTGATCCTGATGGCACGGAAAAGCCTCGGCGTGTCCTTGAGAACGGTCAGGCGCGGGTCGGGCACGGTCAGGAACGACTCCACGGCAACCTCGAAGAATGAGGTGAGCCTGGGGTCGTTCCTGACCGCTGAGAACGCCCGCTTGTCTCCGCCGAGCACCAGAGCGTCGAGCTGGTACGGGCCGAACACGGCCGCGGCGGTATCCGCGGCGGCCGCCAGGGCTTGGTGGGCCTGGTTCTCCCGGCGCCGGGCGAACCGCTGCTGGGACTGCCCGCCAGCCGCGCTGCGGCCATGCACCAGGCGGCTGCCCACCTTGGAGGCGGCCAGGACAGGTTCGGTGCCGGTAAAGACCCCGGCCGCGTACCCGCCTAGCCTGACCAGGAACACTCCGACCGTGCGGTCGGCGGTCGCGTGGACCGCCAGGACCTTGGCCAGGTCCATCGGATCGGCGCCGTCAGCGGCGAGTACCGGCGGGAAGGGCACCGCGCACTCGGCGATCGCGCCGTCGGGTGCGGTGAACGTCACCACGTCGCCGGCCGACGAGGCAGCAATACCTTGGTGCCGCTCGGCGAAGGACTCGATCCACCCGGTGAACCGGCCCGGTGCCACCTCGACCTTTCGCGTCTCGGTGGCCGTGCCGGAAGTCATCAGGCCGGCTCAGACATTGAAGCCGAGCGCGCGCAACTGCTCGCGGCCGTCTTCGGTGATTTTCTCCGGACCCCACGGCGGCAGCCAGACCCAGTTGATCCGGAACCCGCTGACCATGTCTTCGAGCGCGGCCTGGGCCTGATCTTCGATGACATCGGTGAGCGGGCAGGCCGCGCTGGTCAAGGTCATGTCGACGGTCGCGACTCGCTCGGCGTCCAGGCTTATGCCGTAAACCAGCCCGAGGTCGACGACGTTGACGCCGAGTTCCGGGTCGACCACATCCCTCATCGCTTCCAGCAGATCCGCGATTTCGGGGCTCGAATCGGGATTCAGGCTGTCCGGAGTTACATCGGTGTCGAGTTGAGCGTCAGTCATGTCTGCTCCCCATCTACCGAACTGAGCGCGCGGGCCGTGGCGTCTTTCCACGCCATCCAGCCGAGCAGCGCGCACTTAATTCTCGCCGGGTACTTGGCGACGCCCGCGAAGACTACCGCGTCGCCCAGCACTTCATCGTCAGGCTCGGCCTCGCGGTCGTGCATCAGCTCAAGGAACGCGGCGCTGACTTCCATGGCCTCGGCGACGGGCTTGCCGATCACCAGGTCGGTCAGCACCGAGGCGCTGGCCTGGCTGATCGAGCAGCCGAGCGCGTCATAGGACACGTCGGCCACGGCGGGCTCGCCGCCGGCGTCCTTGAGAGCGACCCGGAGCGTGATCTCGTCGCCGCAGGTCGGGTTCACGTGATGAGCCTGGGCGTCGAACGGCTCCCGCAGTCCCTTGTTGTGCGGGTGGCGGTAGTGATCCAGGATGATCTCCTGGTACATCGACTCGAGTTGCATCACGTCACCTTGAAGAACTTCTGGGCTGTTCTTATGCCCTCTGCCAGCGCGTCGACCTCATCGAGCGTGTTGTACAGGTAAAAACTTGCCCTGGTCGAGGACTGCACCCCCAGCGCGCGATGCAGCGGCCAGGCGCAGTGGTGACCGGCCCGCACCGCGACACCGCCGTCGTCGAGAACCTGGCTGACATCGTGCGGGTGCACGTCACCGAGTTCGAACGAGATCGCGCTGCCGCGGTCGACTGGCTCGGTGGGGCCGAGTATCCGCAGTCCGTCGATCTCACCCAGAGCCTGCAAGGCCCGGCTCACCAGCGCGTGCTCGTGCGCGCGGACGGCGGCAAGGTCCACGTCACCGAGGTAATCGATGGCGGCGCCAAGCCCGACCGCCTGGGCGATCGGCATGGTGCCGGCCTCGAACTTGTGCGGCGGCGGAGCGTAGGTCGAATGATCCATCCAGACCGTCTCGATCATCTCGCCGCCGCCGAGGAACGGAGGCAGCTCCTCCAGTAGTTCACGGCGGCCCCACAGCACCCCGATGCCGGTTGGCCCGCACATCTTGTGGCCGGTGAAGCCGACGAAATCGGCCCCGATCGAGGACACGTCCATCAGCCCGTGGGGCACCGACTGAGCCGCGTCTACCAGCACGACCGCGCCGACCGCGTGCGCCCGGGCGGCCAGGACCGCGACCGGGTTGATCGTTCCGAGCACGTTCGACTGGTGCGAGATCGCGAGGATCTTGGTCCGGTCGTTGATCAGGTCATCGGCGGAGCTGGTGTCCAGCCGCCCGTCTTGGGTAACGCCGAACCAGCGCAGCCTGGCGCCGGTCCGCTGGCACAGCAGCTGCCAGGGGACGATGTTGGAGTGGTGCTCCATCTCGCTGATGAGGACCTCGTCGCCCTCGGCGAGCCGGAGTCGTCCCGAGGTCACATTGCCGATCGCGTAGGCGACCAGGTTGATGGCCTCAGAGACGTTCTTGGTGAAGATCACCTCGGACTCGTCGGCGGCACCGATGAAACGGGCCACCTTGATCCTGGCGCCCTCGTAAGCCTGGGTCGCCTCCTCGCCGAGTTCGTGCGTGGCTCGGTGGATGTTGGCGTTGTGCCGCTCGTAGAAGTCGGTCATCGCATCGATTACCTGGCGCGGCTTCTGCGAGGTGTTGGCGCTGTCCAGGTAGACGAGCGGCCGATCGCCTCGCACGGTCCGATCCAGGATCGGGAAGTCCTTGCGCAGGCGCCCAACGTCAAAGGTCATGACACCGCCCCCGCGGTCAGAAAGCGCTCGTAGCCGTTGGCCTCAAGTTCGTCGGCTAGCTCAGCGCCGCCCTCTTCGACGATCTTGCCGCCGACGAAGACGTGCACGAAGTCTGGCCGCACGTAGCGCAGGATCCGGGTGTAGTGAGTGATCAGCAGCACGCCGTGGTCCGGCTGCTCCCCGTAGGCGTTGATTCCCTCGGACACGACCTTCAGGGCGTCGATGTCGAGCCCGGAGTCGGTCTCGTCCAGGATCGCGATCTTCGGGTTCAGCAACCGAAGCTGCAGGATCTCGTGCCGCTTCTTCTCGCCGCCGGAAAAGCCCTCGTTGAGGTTGCGCTGGGCGAACGTCGGGTCGATCGACAGCCCGGACATCGCGCCGTTCATCTCCTTGACGAACTCGCGCAGCTTCGGCGCCTCGCCCCTGACGGCCGTGACCGCCGTCCGAAGGAAGTTCGCCACCGTCACGCCTGGCACCTCGACCGGGTACTGCATCGCCAGGAACAGGCCGGCCCGAGCCCGGGCATCGACGGTCATCGCCAGCACGTCCTCGCCGTCCAGCGTCACCGTGCCGCTGGTGACCTGGTACTTCGGGTGCCCGGCGATCGAGTACGCCAGCGTGGACTTACCTGAGCCATTCGGTCCCATGATCGCGTGGGTCTGCCCGGCCGCCACGGTCAGGTCGACTCCGCGCAGGATCTCCTGGCTCGGCTGCCCGGCCTGTCCGGCGACGGCGACATGCAGGTCACGGATCTCAAGGGTGGACATTCACTATCTCCCGGTCTTAGTTACTGGCGGATTCGCCCAGGCCGACGAGCACGTCGTCACCTTCGATCCGCACCTGGTAGGTCGCGAGCGGCTTGGTGGCGGGCGGCCCGGTCGGCTTGCCGCTCCGCAGGTCGAAGCAGGAGCCGTGCAGCCAGCATTCGACGGTGCAGTCGTAGATCTCACCGTCCGCCAGCGACACCTCCTCGTGGGTACAGAACTCATCGAGCGCGTAGATCTCGCCGTCGCTCTTGACGATCACCAGCGACGTGCCGTCCAGCTCGACGGCCTTCGTCCCCGGATCGGCCAGGTCGCCGACCGCGCAGACGCGCCTGAACCGGAGCTCTGACATCTAGCGGCCTCTCTCCAGCTCCGCCTCGATGGCACTCATCACCCGGTCGGCCAGCTCGGGCACGTCGATCTGCCCGATCAGCTCGCCGAAGAATCCCCTGATCACCAGCCGCCGCGCTTCAGCGAGGCTAATCCCCCGCGCCATCAGGTAGAACAGGTGCTCGTCCTCAAGCCGCCCGCTAGTGCTCGCGTGCCCGGCCCGCACGACTTCCCCGGTCAGGATCTCCAGGTTCGGCACCGAATCGACCCTGGTCCCATCAGTCAGCACGAGGTTTCGGTTCGCCTCATAGCTGTCGGTCCCCTCGGCCTCGACGCGGATCAGCACATCTCCGATCCACACCGCGTGCGCACCGTCCCCCTGCAGCGCCCCCTTGTAGGTGACCCGGCTCCGGCAGTTCGGCTCATTGTGATCAACCAGCAGCCGATGCTCCAGATGCTGCCCCGCATCCGCAAAGTAGGCGCCTCGCAGCTCCGCGTTCCCGCCAGGACCGGCGTACCGCACCGAAGGCGCGATCCGCACGACCGACCCGCCAAGCGTCACGGCAGTATGCGAGAACGTCGCGTCCCGCCCGACGACGGCAGCGTGGTACGACAGGTGCACAGCATCGTCAGCCCAGTCCTGCAGGGAAACCACGCTCAGCTGAGCCCCGTCCCCTACCAGGAACTCCACGTTGTCCGCGAGAGTCGCCGAGCCGACATATTGCAGCACCACCACAGCCGATGCGTTCGCCTCCACGTCAACGACGATGTGCCCAGCCGCCCCATGCTCGGCCGACTCCCCGACGACGTTGATCACCGCAGGTCGCGAAGCGACCACGCCCGCAGGCACAGTCACGATCGTCGCCTCGCCGAACCCAGCGAATGCTCGGGCACTCACTCGATCCGAGGGCACTAGGGCGGTGCCGATCCGAGCATCACCGTGTTGCGAACGCACAACGGTGATGTCGGCATCGGCATCGACCTCGACCGTCACCTTGCCGAGATCGAGGGCCGCATCGGAGTGCAGTCCCCGAAGCCGCCGCAACGGCGTAAACCGCCACTGCTCCTCACGACCGGTCGGCACTGCGAAATCGGCCGGGTCAAACGAACCGGAGCCGTGCAGCCCGGATACGGGACCGGCCTTCTCGACGGCCCCTGCGAGCGAACTCATTAGCCGACCGCTCCTTCCATTTGCAGCTCGATCAGCCGGTTGAGTTCCAGCGCGTACTCCATCGGCAGTTCACGCGCGATTGGCTCGACGAACCCGCGCACGATCGTCGCCATCGCCTCGTCTTCGGTCATGCCCCGGCTCATGAGGTAGAACAGCTGGTCATCGGAGATCTTCGAGACCGTGGCCTCATGCCCCATCTCGACGTCGTCTTCGCGCACGTCCACGTACGGATAGGTGTCGCTCCGGCTCACGGTGTCGACCAGCAGCGCGTCGCATTTCACCGTCGACCTGGAATGCTCGGCGCCCTCCTGCACCTGGACCAGCCCGCGGTAGGAAGTGCGCCCACCGCCCCGCGCGACCGACTTGGAGACGATCGATGAGGAGGTGTGGGGCGCGCAGTGCACCATCTTGGCGCCCGCGTCCTGGTGCTGGCCCTCGCCGGCGAACGCGACTGACAGCGTCTCGCCGCGCGCGTGCTCGCCCATCAGGTAGACCGCCGGGTACTTCATCGTGACCTTGGATCCGATGTTCCCGTCGATCCACTCCATAGTCGCGCCAGCCTGGGCCACCGCCCGCTTGGTGACGAGGTTGTACACGTTGTTAGACCAGTTCTGGATCGTCGTGTAGCGGCAGCGAGCGCCCTTTTTCACGATGATCTCGACGACCGCCGAGTGCAGCGAGTCCGAGGAGTAGATCGGCGCCGTGCAGCCCTCGACGTAGTGCACGTACGAGTCTTCGTCGACGATGATCAGGGTCCGCTCGAACTGCCCCATGTTCTCGGTATTGATCCTGAAGTAGGCCTGCAGCGGGATCTCTACGTTCACGCCCTTAGGCACGTAGATGAACGACCCGCCGCTCCACACCGCCGTGTTCAGGGCGGCGAACTTGTTGTCGCCAACCGGGATCACGGTCGCGAAGTATTCCTGGAACAGCTCAGGGTGCTCCTTGAGCGCCGTGTCCGTATCGAGGAAGAGAACGCCCTTCTCTTCCAAATCTTCGCGAATCTTGTGATAAACGACTTCCGACTCATACTGAGCCGCGACCCCCGCGATCAGGCGCTGCTTCTCGGCTTCGGGGATTCCGAGCCTGTCGTAGGTGTTCTTGATGTCAGCGGGCAGGTCGTCCCAGCTGGCGGCCTGCTTCTCGGTCGACCGCACGAAGTACTTGATGTTCTCGAAGTCGATCCCGGACAGGTCAGAGCCCCAGGATGGCATCGGCTTGCGGCGGAACAACTCAAGGCCGCGCAGCCGCAGCTTCAGCATCCACTCAGGCTCGTTCTTCAGGGCCGAGATATCGCGTACCACTTCTTCGGACAAGCCCCGGCGCGCGATGGAGCCGGCGGCGTCTGAGTCGGCCCAGCCGAACTTGTATCGATCTAGGCCCTCAAGCTCTGGACGGACGGTAGTGGTCATGCGGACAAGCCTCCGACCTCGGTTTTGGTGCTGTGAGTTGTAGGTACTGGCCCATGCCGCAGCGCCTGTGCGGTGACATGGGTCGTGCAGACGCCATCGCCGCGTGCGATCGTGGCCAGGCGCTGCACCGGCGTATCGAGCAAACGCCCGAACGCCTCGGTCTCTGCCTCACAAAGCTGCGGGTACTCAGCAGCCACGTGAGCGACCGGGCAGTGGTGCTGACAGAGTTCCTCGCCGCCGACCGTCACGCCCTTACCCGCTGGCCGGGCGGCGGAAGTGGCCGCGTAGCCATCGGCGGAGAGTGCCTCGGCGAGTGCCCTGACCTTACCGCCCGGCGGTGCCGCCTCGACGACCGGGCGGTACTTGCGTTCGAGTTCGGCCACCTGGCGGCGGGCGAACTCGGTGACCGCCTGCGGCCCCGCGCACTCGGCCAGGAACCGCAGGGCGCTGGTGGCCAGGTCGTCGTAGGTGTGCTCGAAAGCACTGCGGCCGTCGTCAGTGATCGCGAACAGCCTGGCTGGCCGGCCGCGGCCGCGATTGCCGTAGACCCTGGCGGTCCTGGTCTCGATCAGCCCGGCCTCAAGCAACTGGTCCAGGTGCCGCCGAACAGCGGCCGGCGTCAGGCCGAGCGTGCTGCCCAGCGAAGCGGCGGTCACCGGGCCGTTCTCAAGGATCAGCCGGGCGATCCGGGCGCGCGTGCTCTGCTCAGCCCCGCTGGTGCGCATGATGCGCCCGGGGTCCTGAGCGGCGGCCGCGCCGGTCTCCTCGTGCTGTCCCACGTATTTCACAACATCATTGTGCCGTAAATCGTTCCCGGCCCGCAAACCCGCCCCCCACCTAGGCGACCGCAACCTACTCGCGGGTAGTTCTACCGCGTAATGTCGGCTTAGCGCCTACCGCCGGGGAGTTGTGATGGATAGTGCCAATCGGATGACCCGCCGACTCTGGACTCTGTTTGAACCGGTACACGCGGTCACGTATTTCTCACCGGAGGCCAGGTCGGCCTTCACCGACGCTGGGCTTCGCGGGTTCTGGCGAGGCTACTTCGCCGGCCGGAGCGCTCCGCTGGGCGCGGTGGCGGCGGCGCCGGTCATCGCCTCGTTCTTCAATTTCGCACCCGGCATGGTCACCCGGGCACTGCCAGCGGTATGGGACCTGATCTCACCGGCCGACGCGCTCGCCGTGCGGCAGGCGGGAGCGGTGGCCGCGCTTGGCCGGCTGCTGGCCGGCGTCGACGCGGACCCGAAGCTGGCCGCCGACCTGCTCAGCACTGCCGCCGAGGGCCTTGACTGCGCCGGTCGGGTACTGGCCGCCGCCAACGCCTCGCTCCCGGTGCCGGATGAGCCTGTGGCTCGGCTATGGCACGCCGCGACGCTGCTGCGCGAGCACCGGGGAGACGCTCATTTCGCCGTGCTGCTGGCGAGCGACATCGACGGCTGCGAGGCGGTCGTGCTCCAGGCCCGCAGCAAGGTGCCGCGGGAGCAGATCCAGCCGGTGAGGGGCTGGACCGATGACGAATGGGACGGCGCGGCGGCGCGCCTTGTTTCCCGCGGGCTGCTGGCCGAGGACGGCACGAAGACCGCGGCCGGCACGGCACTGACGGCGGACATCGAGCACCGAACCGATGTCGCGGCCGGCAGGCCGTGGACCGACCAGGGGCTCGCCGAGAAACTGGCGCAGGCGCTGAGGCCAATCGCGGTTGCCTGCGCGGCCGACCTGCCGTTTCCCAACCCGATCGGAGTACCGAACGCGGGAGCGGGCCGATGACCACCGATCAGGCCGCACCAACCCTGGCCGACCTGATCAGCCTGGCTGACCAGGCCGTGATCCCCGATCCCTACCCGCTGCTCGCCCGGATGCGCGAGGCGTCGCCGTTCACCGCGCTGGACGGGGCGCTGATTGTCTTCGGCCGGTACGCCGACTGCTCGCGTATCCTGCGCGACCCGAGGGCGAGCAGCCGGCGGAACCAGTCCCTGCTCTCGACCGACCGCGCGACCAGGGGCCGCGGCACCCCTTCTTTTCTGTCGCTAGACCCGCCTGACCACACCAGGATGCGGCGCCTGGTCTCGCAGGCCTTCACCCCCAGGGTTGTATCGACGCTGGCGGGCCGGATCAGCGAGCTCACCGACGAACTGCTGACCGCGGCCCGCGAGTCCGGCGATCACCAGTTCGACCTGGTCAGCGCTCTGGCCTATCCGCTGCCGGTTCGGATCATCTCCGAGCTGCTCGGCGTGCCGCGGCAGGACCACGCGACGTTCGCCGACTGGTCGGCCAAGCTCGCGCACTCCGTGCAGCCCAGCTTCGGCGCCGTCGACCCGGCCGAGCTGGCGCAGACCGAGCAGGCCTCCGCCGAGTTCCGCGATTACTTCACTCAGCTGATCGAGACCAGGCGGGCGAGCCCGGGCGACGACCTGCTGACCAAGCTGATCAAAGCCGAGGACGAGGGTCAGCGTCTAACTCCCGACGAGATGATCTCCACCTGCGTGCTGCTGCTCGTCGCCGGTCACGAGACGACGGTCGGCCTGATCTCCAATGCGATGCTGGCTCTGCTCCGCAACCCCGATCAGCTCGCTGCGCTGGCCGCCGATCCTGAGCTGGCCACCCAGGCCGTCGAAGAGACCCTGCGCTACGACTCACCGGTCCAGCTCACCGGCCGGGTCGCGACCGCCGGCCTGGCCGAGCGGGACGGCGCGGTCCTCTTGCTGCTGCTCGCGGCGACCGGCCGCGACCCGGAAGCCTTCACCGACCCCGACACCTTCGACCTCCGCCGTGGCACCGGCGAGCACCTGGCTTTCTCCGCCGGCCCGCACTTCTGCCTCGGCGCCCCGCTAGCCAGGCTGGAAGCCACCATCGCGCTAAAGGCCCTGGCCACGAGGCTGATCAACCCCGAACTCGACCCTGACTCCCTGACCTACAAAGCCAACTACAACCTTCGCGGCCCCGAGCGCCTGGTAATCAGCTTCGACCAGATCAAGGCATAAACGACGGCTTGCTCGGGATAAAACACGAGCTGGACGCCAACGCCACCCATCCCCAGCAGCGGCGGCGGGCCTAGGCCGCCCGTGCCCGGCCCGTCACCCAGTCGCGGCGGTGGGCCAGCGCAGCTTAACTTTGTCCGCCACCCGCAGTTGCCCGTGACGGAGAACGGCGGTGGGCCAGCGGCGCTGCTATGGCAACATCGTTGGCCTGCCGCTGTCGTAGCTCGGCGCCGAATTCACCGGCTACGACAACGCTGGCCCGAATCTGCCGTGGCGAACCGGGATGCCACAGCAACGCAGGCCCGTAGACGTTGCCACCACGACGGCCGCGGGTCGGCGATGTCCTTACCCCAAGCCGGGCCACAGCAGCGCTGGCCGGTAACCGCTGCAATTTCGGCGGTGGGCCAGCGCTGTCGTCGGGTGCGGGGTGGCAGATCGGATACGGGGTGACAGATTCGTTGAGCTAACCCAGGAAGCCGCGGAGCAGGGCGCCGGTGCCGGCCAGGTGCTCGGCCACCGAGATCCTGGCTCGCTCGGAGTCTCCGACCAGGATCGCGTCGACGATGGCGGCGTGCTGGGCCGCACCGTGCGTGATGTTCAGCTTGAGCACCGGGATCGCGTTGAGCAGGTCGTTCAGCCGCATCCTGGCATCGGTGCAGGCGCTCGACAGCAAGCTGGAGCCGGTCAGTTCGGCGATCGACAGGTGGAACAGCGTGTCGAGCCGCCGGTAGTCCTGCGGGCTGGCCGCGTTCACATCGGCCAGCCTGGTCAGCAGTGCCTCCCGCTGGGCCTCGCTGTCCGCCGCTGGGCAGGCGGGATCCAGTTGCTGCGCCAGCATGTCGGCCGCACCAGTCTCGACCGCGAACCGGAACGTGAGCGCGTTGGTGAGCTTCTGACCGTCTTCGACCGCGAGCCGACGCAGCTCGTCGACGCTCGGCGCCGGCCTGGTATAGGTGATGAACGTGCCGCCGAGCCGGCCCCGCCGCGACTCGACGTAGCCGGCCTGGTGCAGTTCGCCGATGGCCTCGCGCAGGGTCAGTCGGCTGATGCCCAGCTTGGCCGCCAGCTCGCGCTCGGGCGGGAACCGCTCCCCGGGTGCGACCATCCCGAGCTTGATGATCGTCAGCAGCCGCTCGACCGTCTCCTCGAACGCGTTGCCCTCGCGCACGGGGCGAAGCATGGCACTGAGATCCACGTCGATGCTCACGAACCGGGCTGCCTAATCGTGGCCTCCAGCATCGAGGCGCCAAAGACCGGTACGCGGGCCTCCCCTAACCCGCGTACCGGAGTCCTCAGGCCGTTGGCGATCTTTCTTTGCCGGACCTCTTGACACCAGGTGCGACAAGACCATCAATTGGTCTGTTATTAGACCATTAAAAACCCGGCTCGGCTAGACCCGCTCCCAGGTCCGGCCGCAGGAGGGTAGACCAAGGAGCACGCTGTGGCGGTCAATGATCAAGCGCCCCCGGCCGTACTGAGTGACGAAGAGGAACTGCACCGGCTCGGCTACGCCCAGGAACTCGTGCGGCGGATGTCGGGTTTCTCGAACTTCGCGGTTTCGTTCACGATCATCT
>DASYAT010000020.1:0-4573 GCA_036501205.1 Streptosporangiaceae bacterium
CGCGGGAATTCTGGCCGGGCAGCCGACCGACGTGGCTCACGTCAGTCTCGCCGTCGTTCAGGGACTCGCGCTGCAGGAGACCGCCGGCTGGCTGGGAACCTCCCAGGCGTCCATGGACCGCCGCTGGAACCTGGCCGTCAACGCCGTGCTGGACGGACTTGGTTCTTGACCAGCCCCGGGCAGGTCCGGCCTCGGGAAAGCTTGGAAGCGAGCCCGCGCAAATCTTTCTAAATAATTAGGTTGAAAATTTTGCGCGGCGTCAGGCCTAGTTTCCTGAGGCCGGTCGGAGCTTGCGCAGGATGCGAGCGAGGTCGGCGCGGTCGGTCGGAGTGAGCTGGTCGAAGGCTCGCTCGGCTGCGGAGCCGCGGGCCGCGTAGATAGCTTCCAGGACATCCGAGCCGTGATCGGACACCTCGACCAGGATCGCCCGCCGGTCATCGGGGTCCGGCCGCCGGGCGACCAGCCGACGTGCTTCCAGTGCGTCGATGACCTCGGTGGCCGACCGCGCCGCGATGTGCAGATGACCCGACAGATCTGACAATCGCAGGGCCCCGTGCCTGCGCAACACTCGCAGAGCCCTGAACTGCGCCGGCGTGACATCCCACGGTGCCAGCGTCTCCTGGGACGTCTCTCTCAGCCGGCGCGCGACGGACCAGAAGGCATCGGCCAGCGACTCATCGCCCGAGTCTGGCGGGCCTGTCGCGTCGCGATCGGTGATCACGGGAATAGCGTAGCAGCCTTCGAGGTTGTACCCTCAAATTGAGGTTACCTCAGCAACCTGTCGTCGACAGAATCGAGAAGCGTTTGGCTACCCCACAGACAACAAAACCAGTCCGAGGCGAGGGTCGCGGGCCGCGAACCGTCACCGCCGCCGAGAAGGCGCAGGCCCGAGACGTGTCGTTGCGCCGGATCGGGCGGCTCTTTATCCCGTACCGCTGGCCGCTCACGATCGTCACCGCGATCATTGTCGCCTCGTCCATCGTAGGACTGGCGTCGCCCTTCTTGCTCCGCGCGATCCTGGACACCGCGCTGCCTCAGCAGAACCTGCGGCTGCTGGCCTGGCTCGTGATCGCCATGGTGGCCGTCGCTGGCATTACCGCAGCCTTCGGCGTCATCCAGACCTTCATCAGCACCAAGGTCGGCCAGCGGGTCATGCACGAGCTCCGCACCAGCGTTTTCGGGCACCTGCAGCAGCAGTCGATCGCCTTTTTCACCCGGACGCGCACCGGCGAGGTGCAGTCACGGATCACCAATGACATCGGCGGCATGCAATCGGTCGTGACGTCGACGGCGACGTCCATCGCCTCCAACCTCACGACTGCGGTCGCGACCGCGATCGCCATGGTCGCGTTGTCCTGGCGGCTCACGCTGATCTCGCTGGTCGTCATGCCGCCCGCCATCTACCTGACGCGCAAGGTGGCGAGCCTGCGCCGGGCCATCACCACCCGGCAGCAGCGCGAATTGGCCGATCTCAACGTCACCGTCGAGGAGGGCCTGTCGATCAACGGCGTCCAGCTGGCCAAGACGATGGGCACCGGCCCGGCGCTCGTGCGCCGCTTTACCGACTCCTCGGCCCGCCTGATCGACCTGGAGCTGCAATCTCAGCTAGCCGGCCGCTGGCGGATGGCCTCGCTCAGCATCGTCTTCGCGGCGATCCCGGCGATTATCTACCTCGCCGCCGGCTTGCCGATCACGGCCGGCGTGATGACGATCGGCACGCTGGTCGCGTTCACGACCCTGCAGAACAGCTTGTTCCGGCCGCTCACCGGCCTGCTTAACACGAGTGTCTCGGTGATCAGCTCGCTGGCGCTGTTCGCCAGGATCTTCGAGTACCTTGACCTGCCCGTCGAGATCGCCGACCCCGTGCATCCGGTCGACATCGATCCGGCTGCGGTGGCAGGTCACGTCCGCCTCGCCGGAGTGACGTTCCGTTACCCAGGCGCCGATCGCGACGCCGTGACCGGCATTGACCTGGACGTACCGGCTGGCAGCAGGCTGGCGCTGGTCGGCGAGACCGGCTCGGGCAAGACCACTTTGGCCGCACTGATCTCCCGGCTGTATGACCCGACGACCGGCAGCGTCCTGATTGACGGCATTGACGTTCGCGACCTGCGCCTGACGGATCTGGCCGCCATCGTGGGCGTGGTCAGCCAGGAGACCTACCTGCTGCACGCGACCGTCAGGGAGAACCTGCGCTACGCCCGACCGGAGGCGACTGACGCCGAGATCGAGCAGGCCGCTCGGGCCGCCCAGATTCATGACCTGATCGCCGGGCTGCCGGACGGGTACGACACCATGGTCGGATCTCGCGGGCACCGGTTCTCTGGCGGGGAGAAGCAGCGCATCGCCATCGCCCGCACGCTCCTGCGGGACCCTCGCGTTCTCGTGCTTGATGAAGCCACCAGCGCCCTGGACACCGAGACCGAGCGCGCCGTCCAGCAGGCTTTCGACAGCCTTGCCCGCGGCCGGACGACGATCACGATCGCGCACCGGCTTTCGACCGTGCGCGACGCCGACCAGATCGTCGTCCTCGACCACGGGCACGTCATCGAGACGGGAACGCACAGCACCCTGATCGCGGATCAGGGCCGTTACGCTGCGCTAGCCGCCTGACGGCTTGTCGCTGCCCGGCTTAGCTCCCTCCGGCGCACATGAGCGTCGATCCTGCGATGTAGGCTTCCAGGCCGTCCAGGATGGACGCTCGCGTCCCGAAGTTGACGTTGGCGTCGGAGCCAGGCTCCCAGAGGAACCCGAAATGCGGCAGGTTGGCGATCGCGTCGGCGTTGTTCTGGATGAACACCCTCAGGGCGCCGTCATTGAAGTTGTGCAGCGAGCAGTAGGCGCCGCGCTCGAAGTTCCCTTTGAAGATCAGGAACTGGCTGAATTGGTTGGTGTTAGGTCCGCCTATGGTGCAGCCGTCGGGCCAGGTGCTGGGCGTGGTTTGGGACTCGCACGGCTCGCTCAGAATCGCTGGCGTGCCGAAGACCGTCGCCGGGTTGGTCAGGCTGGTGTTAGTGGTGACGGTGGTCGCCAGCTCGTCGGCCAGGTTGGCGAAGAGGCTGATGTTGGCGGTGCAGGTGGTCGCCGGCGGGCAGTACGCCGCGTACGCGACCGACAGGTCGGCGTAGGCGTTGACCATCTCTCCTTGAGTGGACAGCCATTTCTGGGTGCCGGTCGCCGCGGTGCAGCCCGAACTCGGGTCGGTTTCCCCGGCGATAAAGAACTCCGAACCTGGCGTGCCAGGGGAGGGTGTGCCTGCTACCTGGTTGGTCATCTCTGACCTGACGTTGCCGGCGACACCGATGGCGCCGCCCTTGCCGTCGGTCTTGCCGCTCATGTACTTGGCGTTGCCGGTGATCTCGTACAGCCAGGCCGAGTCCCTTACGTACAGGGAGTTGGCGAAGCCATCTTCGAGTTCGGGTTTTGAGGCATCGGCGTTCTGCTGGACGATGAGTCCGCAGTCCTCCATGTACCCCTCGTCGGTGACGTTGTTCCAGAGTTGCTCGGCCGCGTACAGGTATTTGCTGGTCTTGGTGTACTCGTAGGCGTTGATCAGCGCCTGCTCCCAGTACCCCATGTCGTCGTACCAGTGATTGTCGAACGGCGAGACGCCCTCGTCATCCGCGCCAGCGGGGCACCCTCCGTTGCAGAAGGCGCTGAACGTGTTCGCGAAGTCGGACTTGATCGAGGCGATATTGGCCAGCCGGGTCGTGTTCATGGTGCCGCTGTTGTTCTCGGCGTAATCAAAGAGCGCCATGAATGTGTCGGCCGCCCACCACCAGCAGTTCCCTGACTCGGCGCTGGCCGGACAGGTCGTGCTGAACAGGCCCGTGCTGTTCTGGTAAACGCCGAGAATGTCGCCGGCGGCCGTGTCAGCCGCCGCGCTGGGCAAGATGGTTGCGCTTGCGCTGGGTATTGCGAAAGAGAGAATGCCTAAGGTGGTCACTAGCACGCAAAGGATTCGTTTCATGCTTCGACAGTAAGTTAAGCCGGATACGCTGACAATACCCGAAACGGCCGTTACTTCGGATAATCGGCGCGCCTGCGCTCGCTGTCCTAGCCGGGCCTGTCCTAGCTGGATCGGCTGACCACGAACGCCTGCGTCTGAGAAAAGAATGGAGGAGTGGCTGCATGCATGTAGGATCCGCCGGCCGCGCAGTTGCCGGCCGGGCTGCACGACACCGAGTCGATCTCGGCGTCCTGGCCCGTGTTCAAGGCCGCCAGGCCCGGGACCTCGGTTGCCTTGCCCCAGCGGCCGTTCCGCTCGCTGACCACGAACCCTTGCCTGTTGCCGGACTTGTCGTTGTAGACCCCGCCGGCCGCGCAGTTGCCCGCGTGGCTGCATGACACCGAGAAGACCGCGGCGTTGTTGCCTTTATTGAGCGCTGGCAGGCCGGGGATCCTGGTTGCCTTGCCCCAGCGGCCGTTCCGTTCGGCGACAATGAACCCCTGCGTGTTGTGGCGGCTGGGCGTGTAGGACCCGCTGGCCGTGCAGTTGCCCGCCGAGGCGCACGAGAGCGAGCCGACCACGGCGTCCCCGCCCGGGCTCAAGGCCGCAAGGCCGGGAACCTCG
>DASYAT010000021.1:0-12605 GCA_036501205.1 Streptosporangiaceae bacterium
TGCGCAATATTCCCCACTGCTGCCTCCCGTAGGAGTCTGGGCCGTGTCTCAGTCCCAGTGTGGCCGGTCGCCCTCTCAGGCCGGCTACCCGTCGTCGCCTTGGTAGGCCATTACCCCACCAACAAGCTGATAGGCCGCGAGTCCATCCCTAACCGATAAATCTTTCCACCATGATCGATGCCGATCGCAGTCATATCCGGTATTAATTCCGGTTTCCCGAAGCTATCCCAGAGTTAAGGGCAGGTTCCTCACGTGTTACTCACCCGTTCGCCGCTCGAGTACCCCGAAGGGCCTTTCCGCTCGACTTGCATGTGTTAAGCACGCCGCCAGCGTTCGTCCTGAGCCAGGATCAAACTCTCCATTGAATGTTCAACGTGACCTCGGTCGTCCGTTACCGGACGAGGCCAGGGTCACAGACTGAAGAGATGCTTCACTAGGTCCGAAGACCAGCTCGTGAAGCTATCTGGCTGTGTTTCTTCGCCAGGCCCTGCATCTTGCGATACAGCGCCAGATTGACGAGGATGTGCATGTGCACTGGCTTTTAGCACGCTGTTGAGTTCTCAAGGAGCAGGCGCTCACCTTCGGGAGTTTTTCGACTCCATCCGGGGCAACCCTGCTAACTTACCTGTTCGTCAAGCGACTGTCAAGTCCGCTAGCAGTTTTAGTCTTCGTTACTCTCTGTCACCCAGCTTAGTCTCTCAGTCATCCCAAGATGCGAGCACCTTAGTACAACTGGAAGGTTTTTCTGGGAGGTCCCCGGCTCCGGCGGCGCTTGGCCGTCCCGTTCACTCGGCGACATGGAGAACATTATGGAAGCTCGGACAGACTGTCAAATCGAACGGCCAGATCCGCGTCGGCTTTTCTTATATGGCCAGGTAAACGGGTGTACAGCGAGATACTTTCCGGATTTTCGACATCGCTGGCCCAAGGCGGGCGATGTCCGGAAACCCGCCGGCCGCGGCCGGCTTGTGTCTCCCGTCAAGCCCGATTCGGGTCCCCGGAGCCGCATGAGCAACTTCCGAACCGGACGGGCTTGCCGACTCCCGATCGATCAACGTGTCCCACCCGTTATCTAACGGGCCGGCCCCGACGCCGCTCCGAGGGCCTGGAGTTGTCGCCGCATCGAGCCGCCGGAGTAGCGAGCCATAGAGCGGCGGTCGAATCGGTGCTAAGTCGTTACTTCGCCCGTTATCCTCTGCCGCATCCGTAACGGGCGCACCGGACAAGCAGCCCGCCATCGCCAACCCGGCCCGGATGAATGTGCTCATTCACCCCCGGGATCCCGGATGAATATGCGCTTTCACCCGGATCCGGCTGATCATGAACGCGGCCGTCCGTGACCGGCGGGTCACCTGGTGCTCGTGTTGCTGATGTGCCGGTCTTCTGCCTGCGCGAGGCCGCCAGGAGCTCCAGGCGCGGACTGGCCTCGATCTGATCCGCACCAATTTGGCGGGACGTAGTACTGTCCGGCAATTTGGCGGGACGTAGTACTGTCCAGCCGGACTAGCCCGATACCCGGCTCGGACTAGCCCGCAACAGCGACTGCTAGTTACACCGGGCGAACTTCAATTCCACCCACCGTGCGCTTGCCTCGCCGCAGGACCAGGAACCGGCCGTGCAACAGATCGGCCGGCTCTGGAGTCGCGTCGACGTCGGTCACCTTCACGTTGTTGAGGTAGGCACCGCCTTCGTCGATCGCGCGCCGGCCCGCGGACTTACTCGGCACGATCCCGCAGCTCGCCATCAGCTCGGTAACCGGCGTGCCGACCACCGACGCCATCGACGGCACCTCGGCCCGCGGTATCTCGGCCAGGGCCGCCGCCAGCGCCGACTCGTCCAGGTCCCGCAACTCCCCCTGGCCGAACAACGCCCGTCCGGCCGCCACCGCTTTCGCCGTCTCCTGCCCGCCGTGCACCAGCGTCGTCATCTCATCAGCCAGCGCCCGCTGCCCCGTCCGCGCGGCGGGCCGCTCGGCGATCTCACGCTCGAGCTCCTCGATCTCCGCCCGCGACTTCAGCGAGAACACCCGCAGCAGGCTAGGCGTCTCGGCATCGCTGCGGTTCAGCCAGAACTGGTAGAACGCGTACGGGCTCATCATCTCCGGGCTCAGCCAGACCGCCTCGCCCTCGGTCTTGCCGTACTTAGTGCCATCAGGCTTGGTGATCAGCGGCGTGGCCAGCGCGTGCGCCGATCCCCCGGTCACCCGCCTGATCAGATCGACACCGGAGACGATGTTGCCCCACTGGTCGCTGCCGCCCGCCTGCAATGTGCACCCGTGCCGTCGATGCAGCTCCAGGAAGTCGTTGGCCTGCAGGATCTGGTAGCTGAACTCGGTGTAGCTGATGCCGCCCTGCTCAAGCCGGGCCTTCACGGCCTCGCGGCTAAGCATCTGGTTGACCGGGAAATGCTTGCCGATGTCGCGCAGGAAATCGATCGCCGACATATCGCCGGTCCAGTCCAGGTTGCTGACCGCGATCGCACCCGTCGGCCCGGCCGAGAAGTCAAGAAACCGGCTGATCTCGCGCTGGATCCGGTTCACCCAGTCGGCGACCACCTCAAGCGGGTTCAGGACGCGTTCGGTCGACTTGCCGCTCGGGTCGCCAATCAGTCCCGTGGCCCCGCCGACCAGTCCGATTGGCCGGTGTCCAGCGAGCTGCAGCCTGCGCATCGTCTGCAACAGCACCAAGTTCCCGATGTGCAAGCTCGGCGCGGTCGGGTCAAAGCCGCCGTAGTACGTCACCAGCCCGGCGTCCAGCGCCTTGCGCAGGTCGTCGAGGTCGGTGGAAACGGCGATCAGTCCGCGCCAGGTTAGGTCGTCAATGATGTCGGTCACCGCTGCATAATCCCATCTCGTGAAGCGGCGGTCATATTCAATTTAGTTCGCGGCCGCGCCCGCGGGCCGGCTGCGAGGCACATGCGGCCGATAAGCGGACACCGCCCGGTCCCCCGCGATCCAGTACCGCCACGGCACCTCAGCCCCGCTGCTGACCCCGACCCGAGGTCCGGTAGCGATCAGGTCATCGCTCAGCCCCGCAAACCCGGCCGGAGCGCAGATCCGCAGCTCACCGTCCGGATCGCAGACGTCCAGGCCATTCTGGTCCCGCGCGATCCCGAGCGCCTGGCACAGCCGGGCCGGCCCGCTAGCCAGCTGCTCGATCCGCTTCTTCCCAGCCGCGACGCCAGCACTAGCAGCGGCGGCCCCAGCACTGCCAGCACCAGCACCGCCCGACCTCCTGGCCACCGCCAGCTCAACGCCCGCCACGATCCGCCCTGCCCGCAGCAGCACCGCCGATGCTACGCCGGGCCGCATGCAGACCAGGTTGACGCAGAAATGCATTCCATAGGTGAAATACACATAAGTGTGCCCCGGGTCGCCAAACATGACCTCATTGCGGGCCGTCATCCCCCGGAACGCATGCGACGGCGGATCGGCGCTCCCCATGTACGCCTCCACCTCAACCAGCTCGGCCGCGACCTCGCCGTCCGCCGACGAACGCACGAGCACGCAGCCGAGAAGTTCCGGTGCGACCTCCGTCGCGGGCCGGTCGAAGAACGACCGCGGCAGCAGCGGCAGGCTCACCCAGACGCCGCCCATGCTGCGTCCGCCTGAACGACCCGCCGCAGGTCATCGAGTTGCTGAGCAACCCGGGACGGCGCCGTGCCGCCGAACGTCGACCGCGCCGCCAGCGCCCCTTCCACCGACAGCACGCTCCGCACGTCGGGCGTCAGGTGCGCCGACACCTTGGCCAGGTCCTCATCGCTAACGTCGGCCAGCTCGCAGTCATTGACCTCGCACCAGATGACCAGATGCCCGACCGCCTCGTGCGCCTCGCGGAACGGCACTCCCCGCCGCACCAGCAGCTCGGCCAAGTCGGTGGCGAGTGCGTGACCCGCGGCAGCACCCCGCACCAATCTTTCTATATGAAAGTTCATTGAACTTACGAGACCAGCCATTGCCGGCAGTACCAGCAGGAGCGTGTCCACCGCGTCGAACACGGGTTCCTTGTCTTCCTGCAAGTCGCGGTTGTAGGTCAGCGGCAGGCCCTTGAGCGTCGTGAGCAGTCCGGTGAGCCCGCCGATCAGGCGGCCCGCCTTACCGCGGGCGAGCTCGGCAACGTCAGCGTTCTTCTTCTGCGGCATGATCGACGAGCCGGTCGCGTACGCGTCGTCGATTTCGGCCCAGCCGAACTCGTAAGAGGTCCACAGCACGACTTCCTCGCCGAGCCTGGACAGGTGCACCCCGGTCAGTGCCGCCGCGAAGCAGAACTCGGCCGCGAAATCACGGTCCGCCACCGCGTCCATCGAGTTGGCGGCCGGCGCGTCGAACCCGAGTTCGGCCGCGACCGCCTCGGGATCGAGCGGCAGGGACGACCCAGCCAGGGCCCCGGACCCGAGCGGCGAGATCGCCGCCCGCTTGTCCCAGTCCCGCAGCCGGGCCACGTCCCTGGCAAACGCCTGCACGTGGGCAAGCAGGTGATGCGACAGCAGCACCGGCTGGGCGTGCTGCGTGTGCGTCAGCCCGGGCGCGGGCGTCGGCGACGCCCCCAGATGCCGCTGGGCTTGATCCATCAGCGCATCCTGCAGCTCGATCAGCCTGGCGGTGACCTGCCGCGCGTGGTCGCGCAGATACAGCCGCAGGTCGGTCGCCACCTGATCGTTCCGGCTCCGCCCGGCCCGCAGTTTCCCGCCGAGGGAGCCGACCCGCTCGAGCAGCCCGCGTTCTAGCGCCGTATGGACATCCTCATCCGCGACCGTCGGCCGGAAGGCGCCGCTCACGCAGTCCCGCTCCAGCTCGCCGAGCGCCCAGAGCAAGCGGGAAAGCTCGCCGTCATCGAGCAGCCCAGCCTTATGCAGCACCCGGGCGTGCGCTTTGGAGGCGAGCAGGTCGTACCGAGCCAGCCGCCAGTCGAACTGCACGCTCACCGACAGCCGGGCCAGCGCCTCCGCCGGCCCGGACTCAAACCGCCCGCCCCACAACCGCACCGGCGCCCCAGCACCCTCGCTGCTCACACCATCTCCTAGCCGTCTCCGCTCGTTTACCCCGCACAAGCTACCGCTCTATGCCGACGGGAGCAGGACCCGGTCCGGTCTAGCCGGCCGCCGCCGAGGCCTTCCGATCCCGCTCGGCCGCGATCTTGCTGGGCAGCCCCCACAGCTCAACGAACCCCTTCGACAGCTTCTGGTCGAACAGATCCCCGGTGTCGTAGGTCGCCAGCCCGTAGTCATACAGCGCCAGCGACGACTTCCGCCCGGTCACCACGGCCTGTCCGTTGCCGAGCCTGACCCGGACATCCCCCGTCACGTTCACCGAGGCCGCGGCCATGAAGGCGTCAAGGGACTGTCGCAGCGGCGAGAACCACAGTCCGTCGTACACCAGCTCCGTCCACCGCTGGCCTGCCATCCGCTTGAACCGCGCCAGGTCTCGCTCCAGGCAGGTGTTCTCCAGCTCGGCGTGCGCCGCGATCAGCGCGATCGCGCCCGGCGCCTCATAAATCTCGCGGCTCTTGATTCCGACCAGCCGGTCCTCGACCATGTCGATCCGGCCGACCCCGTGCGCTCCGGCGAGCTTGTTCATCTCGTTGATGATCGCCAGCGGCGGCAGTTCCTGCCCGTCGATCGCGTGCGGCAGGCCGTCGGTGAAGCTGATCACGATCTCCTCGGGCGGCTTGCCGGCCGCCGGGTCGGCCGTGTAGCTGTACACGTCGTCGTGCGGCGCTTCCCAGATGTCCTCCAGGTGCCCGGTCTCGATGCTCCGCCCCCAGGCGTTCTGGTCGACCGAGTACGGCGACTTGGACGTGACATCGATCGGCAGGCCCTTGGCCGCCGCGAACTCGATCGCCTTGTCCCTGGTCATCCCGGAGTCGCGGACCGGGGCGAAAACCTTGACCTCCGGCGCGAGGGCCGCGATGCCGACCTCGAACCTGACCTGGTCGTTGCCCTTGCCGGTGCAGCCGTGCGCGACCACGCTGGCTCCGTACTCCTGAGCGACCCGGGCCAGGTGCGCGACGATCACCGGCCGGGACAGGGCCGAGACCAGCGGGTACTTGTCCATGTAGAGCGCGTTCGCCCGCAGTGCGGGCAGGCAGTAGTCGGCGGCGAACTCATCCTTGACGTCGGCGACGACCGCCTCCGCCGCTCCGCACTCCAGCGCGCGCTGCCTGATCGCCTCCAGGTCCTCGCCGCCCTGGCCGACGTCGACCGCCAGCGCGATGACCTCGGCGCCGGTCTGCTCCGCGATCCAGCCGATCGCTACCGACGTGTCCAGGCCGCCGGAGTAGGCCAGTACTACTCGTTGCTTCACTTTCTCTCCTCTGAGTGAGTATTTCGTCAGTTCGACTGGCCGCCCGCGGCCCTTGCTCGCCTCTCCGCGAGCCTGAGCAGCGCTGCGGCCAGCTCATTGCCGCCTTCCGGATCCCTGGCCACGACGAGGACCGTGTCGTCCCCGGCCACGGTTCCCAGTACGGCAGGCAAGCCGGTCCGATCGATCATTGACGCCATCAGCTGGGCCGCTCCTGGCGGCGTCCTGAGCACGACGAGATTGCCGCTGGCCTCGGCGGAAAGCAGCAAGTCTGAGGCGACTTTGGCGAGCGCGGTGATCGCGCTCGGCGGCACGTGGCCGAGCAGTTCCCCGGTCCAGGAATCGGGCCCAGCCCCGGGCTCGCCAGCAGCCGGAGTGGTCGGCCAGTCGCCGGGCTCGCCAGGCAGCGCGTAGATCAAGGCGCCGTCGGACGAGCGCAGCCGCACCGCCCCAAGCTCCTCAAGATCCCTGGACAGCGTCGCCTGAGTGACCTTCACGCCGGACCCGGCGAGCCGGTCGGCGAGCTCATCCTGCGATCGCACCGGCAACTCGGGCCCGGCCAGGATCCCGGTGATCATCGCCTGCCGGGCGGCCTTGGTAGACGGAGCGGTCACCGCCGGCCGGCCTGCTCGAGAATCCCTGGCAGCGCGTCGACGAAGGAGTCCACCTGCTCCTGCGTCACGATCAGCGGCGGGGCGATCCTGACCGCGTCCGGCTGGACGGCGTTGACGAGGAACCCGGCCTCCCGCGCCGCCGCCTCGACCTTTACGGCGGCCGGCTCGCGCAGAACCAGTGCCTGCCACAGGCCGGTCCCGCGCGCACCGGTGACCAGCGGATGCTCGATCGAGCCGAGTCCGTCCGCCAGCTTCTCGCCGACCTTGCTGACGTGGTCGAGCAGCCCGTCCCGCTCGATCACGTCGAGGACGGCGAGCGCGGCCGCGCACGCGATCGGGTTGCCGCCGAACGTGCTGCCGTGGTCACCGCGCAGGAACCCGTCACCGACCGCGCCGATCCCGATGCACGCGCCGATCGGCAGCCCGCCGCCGAGCCCCTTGGCCAGCGTGATCACATCCGGGATCACTCCCTCGGCCTGGAACGCGAACCACGCGCCGGTCCGCCCGATCCCGCTCTGGATCTCATCGAGCACGAACAGGGCGCCGGCCGCGTCGCAGATCTCGCGCACCGAGGCCAGGTAGCCGGCCGGCGCCGGCACGACCCCGCCCTCGCCCAGGGTCGGCTCAAGGAACACCGCGGCGCAGTCCGGTCCCACGGCGGCTGCCAGCGCGGCCTGGTCGCCGAAGGGCACAAACCTAACTTCAACCCCGAAGGGTGAGAAAGCTTCCCGGATGCTGGTCTTGCCGGTAAGGCTGAGCGAGCCCATGGACCGCCCGTGGAACCCGTGCTCGGCGGCGACGAACACCGGGCGCTTGCTTCCCTGGATTCGCCGGACCAGCTTGACGGCGGCCTCGTTCGCCTCGGTGCCGGAGTTCGCGAAGAACACCTTCCCGGTGATCCCTGGCCCGAGCAGCCCGAGCAGCTTCTCGGCCAGTACGACCTGGCCCTCGTGGGCGAACAGGTTGGAGATGTGCGCCAGCTTGCTCACCTGGGCGGTGACCGCTTCGACGATCGCGGGATGATTGTGCCCGAGCGCGCTGACCGCGATGCCACCGATCAGGTCGAGATAAGAGTTGCCGTCGACGTCCCAGACCACGCAGCCCTCGCCGTGAGCGAGTACGACGTCCGGCACCGCGTAGTTGGGCATCATGACGGCCTGGTAGCGGTCTTTAACCTGCTGGGTGTGCTGTGTCATGCGACTTTGGCCTCTCCGTCTGGCACGACCATCGTGCCGATCCCCGAATCGGTGAAGATCTCAAGCAGGACGGCGTGCGGGAGCCGGCCGTCCAGTACGTGCGCCTGCGGCACGCCGCCGGTCACGGCGGTCAGGCAGGCGGTCATCTTGGGAATCATCCCGCCGCTCAGTGTCGGCAGCATGCCCGCCAATTCGCTGGCGCCGAGCTCGCTGATGACCTGCGGAGGCCGGTCTCCCAAGACCGGCTCAGTTGCTGGGTCAGTTCTAGACAGCTCACTGCCTGGCCAGTTCTCGTAGAGCCCGGCCACGTCGGTCAGCATCACGAGCTTCGCCGCGCCCAGCGCGACCGCGAGCGCCGCCGCCGCCGTGTCCGCATTCACGTTCAGCACGTCATCGCAATTGCCCCGCGCGACGCTGGAGATCACCGGGATCCTGCCGTCGGCGATCAGCGCGCTGATCGCGCCCGGATTGACCGACTCGACCTCGCCGACCTGTCCGATGTCGATGGCCTCGCCGGACTCGCCGGTGGCCTGCACCTTGCGGGCAGTCATCAGGTGCGCGTCCTCACCGGACATCCCGACCGCGATCGGTCCGTGCCGGTTAATGAGGCCGACTACGTCCCGGTTCACCTGGCCGGTCAGCACCATCCGCACGACGTCCATCGCCTCGGGCGTGGTCACCCGCAGCCCGCCCCTGAACGTCGACGTCATCCCGAGCCGTTCCAGCTGAGCGTTGATCTGCGGCCCGCCGCCGTGCACGACTACCGGCCGCAGCCCGGCGTACCGCAGGAACACGACGTCCTGGGCGAACGCGACCCGCAGTGCCTCGTCGGACATCGCGCTCCCGCCGTACTTGATCACGACGATCTGCCCGTGGAAGCGCGCGAGCCACGGCAGCGCCTCAATCAGGGTCGCCGCCTTCGCCAGCGCGCCAGCCTGAAGCCGGTCAGTGCCGGCGAGGACGCCCACGCTGTCAGCACTCTTCGGTGCGTCAGCACTCTTCGGTACGTCAGTGATCACGTCGAGTACGCCGAATTCTCGTGCACATAGGCAGCGGTCAGATCGGTAGTCCGCACGGTCGCCGCCGCCGGCCCGGCCGACAGATCGACGGTCACCGTCACATCCCTGGCCGACAGGTCAACCTTCGACCGGTCCTGCGCCGCCGACCCGTTCTTGCACACCCAGACCCCGTTGATCGCGACGTTCAGCTGATCGGCGTCGAAGACAGCGGCCGTGGTCCCGACCGCGGCCAGCACTCGCCCCCAGTTCGGGTCCTCACCGTGAATCGCGCATTTGAACAGGCTTGACCGGGCAACCGCGCGGCCGACGGCGATCGCGTCGTCCTCACTGTCGGCCCCGACGACCTGGATCGAGATGGCCTTCGACGCACCCTCCGCGTCGAGCATCAACTGGTTCGCCAGGTCGTCGCAGGCGGCGGCGAGCAGCGAGCCGAACTCGTCCGGATCCGGCTGCACCCCTGACGCCCCGCTCGCTAGTACCAGCACGGTGTCGTTGGTCGACATGCAGCCGTCGGAGTCGAGCCGGTCGAACGAGGTCCGCACCGCATCGCGCAGCGCCTTTTCCAGTTCGCTGGCGCCAAGGTCCGCGTCGGTCGTCAGCACGACCAGCATCGTGGCCAGCGCGGGCGCCAGCATCGCGGCGCCCTTGGCCATCCCGCCGATCCGGTACCCGGTCCCCTGCAGCTCAGTGGTCTTGGCCACGGTGTCCGTAGTCATGATCGCCTCGGCCGCCGCCTGCCCGCCCGTCGCCGACGCGGCCACGGTCGCGGCATCGACCCCGACCAGTAGCTGATGCATCGGCAGCCGCTCGCCGATCAGGCCGGTCGAGCAGACCGCGATCTCTCCGGTCGGCACCTTGAGCAGCCGGGCGAGATGTTCGGCCGTCTGCTCGGTGTCGCCGTAGCCAGCCGGGCCGGTGCAGGCGTTGGCACCGCCGGAGTTGAGCACGACCGCCCGCACTTTCCCGTCGGCGACCGCCTGCTGGCTCCACTGCACCGGCGCGGCCTTGACCCGGTTCGAGGTGAAGACCGCCGCCGCCGCCGAGGCCGGCCCGTCGTTGATCACGATCGCCACGTCGGGCTTGCCGGAATTCTTGAGTCCGGCCGCGACTCCGGCGGCACGGAAACCCAGCGGTGAGGTCACGCTCATGGTGCAACTCCGATCGAGGTCAGGCCCGCCGCCTCCGGCAGGCCGAGCATCAAGTTGGCGTCCTGGATCGCCTGGCCGGCCGCTCCCTTGCCCAGGTTGTCGATCGCGGCGACGACCACGGCCCGGCCCGCCCGGTGGTCGGCCGCCACCTGAAGGTGCACGCCATTCGATCCGGCGACCCCCGCCGTAGCGGGCCAGCGTCCCTCAGCCAGCACGCACGCAAATGGCTCGGTGGCGTAGTGGCCGGCCAGCGCTTCCCTGAGCGCGCCGGTGCCGATCGAAGCTGAGCTAAGCGGCGCCGTGCAAGTGGCCAGAATCCCGCGCGGCATGGGCACCAGCAGCGGGGTGAACGAAACTCGGGCCGGCCCAGTCGCGCCTGGCAGCTCACCGAGGGCCTGCTCGATCTCCGGCGTATGCCGGTGCGCACCGGCCACCTGGTACGCGCTGACCGAGCCCATCACCTCGCTGCCAAGCAGATCGACCTTCAGCGACCGCCCGGCCCCGGACGTCCCTGAGGCGGCAACGACCACGACATCACTGGTGTCAATCAGCCCGGTCGCCGCCAGCGGCGCCAGTGCCAGGATCGCCGCGGTGGAATAGCAGCCGGGCGCCGCGACCTTCTTGGCTTCCTTGATCAACGGCCGGATTCCAGGTAGCTCTGGCAGCCCGGTAACCCACCGCCCGGCGTGCGCTCCGCCGTAGTGCCGTCCCCACGCGGCCGGGTCGGTCAGCCTGAAGTCAGCCCCAAGATCAACAACGGCCAGCTCGTCCGGCAGTTCCGCCGCGACGGGCGCCGACGCCCCGCTAGGCAAGGCCAAGAACACGAGGTCAAGGTCAGCTTCCTTCAGCGCACTATGCGGTTCAAACACCCGACCCGCCAGCCCGGCCGTCCCGGCGCTCGCCTCTCGCCCATCCGGCCCGCCCCGCCCGACCGGCCAGGTCGCCCCGGCCAGATGCTGATGCACTTCCCCGACCGTCTTGCCCGCGCTACTGTCCGCCGTCAGCACGCCGATTTCAAGGTGCGGGTGCCCGGCGAGCAGCCGCAGCAGCTCACCGCCCGCATATCCACTCGCGCCGGCCACCGCGACCCGCATCTTTATCGACCCTCCGCCCGCTTCCAGCCGCGCTGTAACCACGCGCTAACCCAAGATCTGTAGTCGGCCACCAGCCAAATCGCCGCGCGAACGCAGACCCGCCTCCGGCTCCAGCGCAGCCTTCCGCAACCCTCTCCTGAGGAATGATTATGCAACTCAATGTTTGAATATGCAAGCGGATCGATGCTTCGCAAGCCATCGCGGCCAGTCCGACCCCGAGATCGTGGAGAGTTTCCGCGTGATGGAGAGTTGACCGTGGATTTCCGCGGCAAACACTCCACTACGCGACAACTCTCCACGATATACCGGGATAAAAGGGACCGGATTCCATGATCGTGGAGACTTATCGACGGCCAACCGGCAAACACTCCACTATCTCGCCGCCCGACCGGACGCTGGACGCCGGACGCAAGGCTGGCTCGGATAAGGTGCGGGCGGTCGGCGCCGATCGCATGTGCCGGATCGTGACGAAATAGCAGCGCACCGTGACAAGCTAGTCGAGGCCTGACGATTAGGTACCGAACCGCCGGGTTCGGCCTCGCTGGGACGGGTCACTAGCGCATGATGATCTCGCGCAGGAAACAGGAGACCCAATGCAGCCCCGCGGCCATTTCGTTCGAGCAGCGATGCTCGCGCTCGTGCTCACGCTCGCCGTCGGCTGCGGCGGCTCGTCGTCATCGACATCGACGCAAGCCAAGGTGACCTCCTGCGGCCAAGCGAAGACAGCCGCGAACGTGCCGATCCACATCGAGATCGTAAAGGGCCAGTTTTCCTGCCAGACTGCCCTGGCGATCGAGAAGAAGTACGACGTAGCGGTGAGAGCCGGTCACGCCCCCGGCAACGGCGGCGGCGGCCCGGTCAAGATCGACGGCTGGACCTGCCAGGGCTTCTCGACCCCGGTCGTCCTGCACACCGGCAAAGCCTCCAAGTGCGTCAAGGGCGCCGACGAAATCCTCGCAATCCTCCCGGCCTCTGCCTAGCCTCCGTGCCTTTCGTGGAGCCTGGTCCTAGTCGAAAGGCACGGCGGACCCAGACCTGAATGGACCCCTCGCCGTTGCCTGAGCAACCGCAAGGGGCCCACGCGGACACGCAGCCCGGGCCGGATCAGCCGCTGCGCAGGACAGCGCCGGTCCGCCGGCCAGCCTCGGCAACCGCCGCGTCCCTGGCAACCGCGACTTCTTCGTCCGTCAACGTGCGATCAGGGGCACGGAACCGCAGCGCATAGGCCAGCGACCG
>DASYAT010000022.1:0-53140 GCA_036501205.1 Streptosporangiaceae bacterium
GCCCGTCACCGAAGCCTTGCCGTTGACGAGATCAACCACGACCCCGTCCTCGGCCAGCACGATATTCTCCTCCGGCACCCCGGTCTGCCTGGCCAAGTCGGCGTGCGCCGACAGATGCCGCCACTCGCCGTGCACCGGCATGAAGTTCGAGGGCTGCACCATGTTCAGTACGTACAGCAGTTCGCCGGCCGGCGCGTGCCCGGACACGTGCACGAGCGCGTTGCCCTTGTGCACGACCTTGGCCCCGAGCCTGGTCAGGTTGTTGATCACCCGCGACACGGCGGTCTCATTGCCGGGCACCAGTGAGGAGGCCAGGATCACGGTGTCGCCGCGGGCGATCCTGATCTGGTGATCCCGCCCGGCCATCCTGGCCAGCGCCGACATGGGCTCGCCCTGCGATCCGGTCGAGATCAGCACGATCTGATCCGGCGGCAGCCCCTCGGCTTCCTTCATCTCGACCAGCAGCCCACCGGGCACCTGCGGAACGTTCAGGTAGCCAAGATCCCTGGCCACGCCCATGTTGCGCACCATGGACCGCCCGACCATCGCGACCTTCCGGCCATGCTCGGCGGCCACCTCCAGCACCTGCTGGACACGGTGCACATGGCTGGAGAAGCACGACACGATGATCCGCTGCTCGGCCCCGCTGAACACCTCAGACAGCACCGACGCGATCGCCCGCTCGCTGGTCACGATGCCAGGAACCTCGGCATTCGTGGAGTCCGACATCAGCAGATCGACGCCCTCGCGCCCGAGCCGCGCGAACCCGCCAAGATCGGTCAGCCGCCCGTCCAGCGGCAACTGGTCCATCTTGAAGTCGCCGGTATGCAGGACCGTGCCCGCCTCGGTCTTGATGGCGACGGCCAGCGCATCTGGGATCGAGTGATTAACGGCAAAGAATTCAAGGGCGAAGGGGCCGAAAGCTTCGCGGGAGCCTGCATCAACTTCCAGAGTCTGCGGAGTTATCCGGTGCTCAATGAGCTTGCTCTGCACCAGTGCCAGCGTCAGCTTGGAGCCGACCAGCACGATGTCCGCACGGCGCCGCAGCAGATAAGGCACGGCCCCGATGTGATCTTCGTGCGCGTGCGTGAGCACGAGCGCGTCGATGTCGTCGAGCCGGTCATCGATCGCGGTGAAGTCGGGCAGGATCAGGTCGATGCCCGGCGTGTCCGGGTCGGGGAACAGTACCCCGCAGTCGACCAGCAGCAGCCGGCCTTCGTGCTCGAAGACGGTCATGTTCCGGCCGATTTCACCGAGGCCGCCAAGCGCGACTATGCGCAGGCCGCCAGATGGCAGCGGTGGCGGCGATCCTAGTTCTGGGTGGGGATGACTCACTTGAGCTTGACACCGCCAGCGACCAGGTCAGCGCGGAACATCTCGATCTCAGCCGGCGTCGCGTCCACCAGCGGCAGCCGGTTCGACCACTTCGGCAGGCCGACCAGGGCGAGCGCGGCCTTAGCGGAGATCGCCCCCTGCGTCCTCGTCATCAGGCCCGTGACCACGGGCATCAACTCGCGATGCACCCCGGTCGCCGTTGCTACGTCGCCCGCCAGGTAGGCATCGATCATCTCGGCGATCCGGTCGCCCACGACGTGCGCGATCACGCTGATGCAGCCCACCGCGCCGATCGACAGCCAGGGCAGGTTCACGACATCGTCGCCTGAGTAGAAAACCAGGTCGGTGGCGAGCATCACCGTCGTGGCTCCCCCGAAGTCCTGCTTGGCGTCCTTCACCCCGACGATCCTGGGGTGCTCGGCTAGCTGGATCAGCGTCTCGGTCTTGATCGGGATCCCGGCCCGGCCGGGGATGTCGTAGAGCAGCACCGGCAGGTCAGTCGAGTCGGCCACCGCGGTGAAGTGCGCGACCAGACCGGACTGCGGCGGCTTGTTGTAGTACGGCGTGACGACCAGCAGGCCGTCTGCCCCAGCCCGCTCGGCTTGCTTGGCCAGCTTGATGGTGTGCGCGGTGTCATTGGTTCCGACCCCGGCCACGATGTGAGCCCGGTCCCCGACCGCCTCGATCACCGTGCGAAGAAGGCGGTCCTGCTCCTCATCGGAGGTCGTAGGCGACTCGCCGGTGGTACCGCTGACCACGATTCCGTCATTGCGCATCTGGGTGACCAGGTAGTCGGCCAGCTTGGCTGCACCGGCGTAGTCGACGGCACCGTCGCTGGTCATAGGCGTGACCATCGCGGTAAGCAGCCGCCCGAATGGCGGCTCCGGCGTCTGGGAGGTTCCGCCTCCTGTGCTTACTGATTCATTCATAGCCCGAACGCTACTCTGGACGGCATGGTCAAGTAACGCAGGCGAGGCTCCAAACTCGGCAGATGACCGATTCGTCATCGCTACAGGCCTACTGGTGCGAAAGACTGACCCGGTGCAACCGCGATCCGGTCCCGAACAAGCGGGGGTTGATAGGGGGCCGTCCCCCTTGGCCAGCACCGTCCCCTTGGCCAGCACCGTCCCCTTGGCCAATACCGTCCCCTTGACCAGCACCGTCCCCTTGACCAGCACTGCCGCCGGACCAGATCCAGGTTTCCTGCTGACCCTGCCGCTGCGCGGTCGCAAGGTACTCGTAGTCGGCGGCGGAACCGCCGCCGCCCAGATGGTCACCGCCCTGCGCACCGCTGGCGCCCTGGTCAGAGTCGTCGCCCCGGCGCTGAACCGGCCGCTCAACGAACTCGCCGCCCAGGGACTCATCGAGATCGCCAACCGCCAGTACCAGGTCCGCGACCTGGCCGAGGCCTGGCTCGCGTTCGCTTGCTCAGACCACCGGTCGGTGAACGCGGCGTTGGCCTTCGACGCCGAGCAGGCCAGGATCTGGTGCGTAACCCCGCAGGACTCCCCGCCGCCGATCGCCGCCGCCCCGGTCGCGCGCGCCGAAACCCTAGTACGCGAGGAACCAGCGCCGGTCCGGCCAGGCCGGCGCCTGCTCGTACTGGGCGGCGCCCGCTCAGGCAAGGCAGCCGCGGCCCAGGCGATGCTGGACGGCCACGAAACGATCCAGCACGTATCCACGGCCCAGAACCCAGACCTGACCGAGGTACTAACCAAAGCCGAACTCGACACCCCGGTCCTCATCGACTGCGTCGCCACCTGGCTGTCGGCCACCATGGACGACTGCGGGGTCGCGCCACACAAGGAAGTCGCGCCAGACAAGGAAGCGGCAGCCAGCGAAAGCACAGGCAACGAAAGCACAGGCAACGAAGGCGCAGGCAACGAAGGGGCCAATGCCAACCTCGAGGCCCGTCTTGAGGAACTGCTCCAGGCTTGGCGCACGACCCACCGTCAGGTAGTCGCCGTCAGCAACGAAATCGGCTGGGGCGTCGAACCCGCCTCGCCCGCCGACCGCCGCTTCCGCGACGAACTCGGCTGGCTCAACACCCGCCTGGCGGCGGCCTCAGATGAGGTCTGGCTCTGCACCGCGGGAATCGCCACCCGCTTGCGATAAAAACCAGGCGACGTGGGCTCGGGGGTACCCACGCCGCCTGCGTTCATTCAGTAAGCGTTCGCAGCCGTCTCGGCGTTACACGGCCTGGCATTAGTTTCCCCAATTAGTTCGCCAAATAAACAAGGCCCCCGCATGTATGAGATGCAGGGGCCTCGCTTGGCCGGTTAGCGCAAACTCGCCGATTGCCCCGGCGAGCTGGTCCACCGGGGCAATCGGCGTACCTTTGCTCAGTCCGTCCACCACCGGTCCAGGACGCCCACCGTTTCCAATGAGAACTGTTGCCAGTCCCCACCGAACCCAGTCAACACAGCGTTTCTAGTCATCCGGTCCCTAGTTACCCAGTTTCCGACTGCCCAGTCCCTCCGCGTTGCCCCTGAGTTGCCTCTGGGGTGGTTACCCGTTTTCGCTGGTAGAGAGATTTTTACTCCTGCGCAGAACGCAGCACAAGACCCTCTGACCACTAATTTCAAGATTCTTTAGCTATCCACCGATCCATCCACCGATTCCCCCAAGTTGTCCACAGCACGACAAGTTATCCACCGCTCTCATCCACAGCACCCCTCACACCCCGCAAGATCACCGATCCGCCGAACACCCCCAACCCGGCAATCCGGCCACCTGCAATTTATGCACCAGCGAAGCCGACCAGCAGAGGCAACCGGTCGTGCCGCGTGGCCGGCACTGGCGCGCAGGTGCCAACGGGTCCGCCGCCAGGGCCGGCCAGCAACACCGTGCTGTCCGGCGGCGGGTGCACTGGCCCTATTTACAGACCAACCAGCGGTGGCATCGGCGAGCGGCGGCAGTCGAAGGCGGCGGTCGAAGGCGGCGGTCGAAGGCGGCGGTCGAAGGCGGCGGAGTGGTCGACGATGACGGTGATCGACGGGCGACGCTTAAAGATCAGCGATGAAGGACGGCCCAGGCTGGGATTCCTGGCTGGGATTCCTGGCCGGGCTGGGATTCCGGGCCGGGATTCCGGGGCGGGCGCCGGCCAGCGCACACCGGAGCCTCTCTGGCTACACCGTTGCCCCTCTGGCGTAGTTCCGTCTCGGGAAGCTACTGCACCGTTGCCCACCTGGTGCAGCTCTGGCTACACCGCTGCCTCTCTGGCGTAGTTCCGTCCCGGGAAGGTACTACACCGTTGCCCATCTGGTGTAGTTGCGTCCCGGGAAGCTACGCCAAGAGGCCTCAGCCGAGTAAACACCAGCTAAGCCGAGCCGGCTTATGCTCGTGCAGAACCGCCAGTCGCTTAGGCACGACGACAGGGTTGGGCCGTCGGCGGGCAGTCTCCGGGAACTGGTGAATGGCGGATCTAAGGCCCGAGCGGGCGGATGAATGCGCAGATTCACCCGGGTTTTCCAGGGTGAATGCGCATATTCATCTGGTCGTGCTTGCGGTGGACCGCGCCGAACGGCCGGGAATTCACTGCGGGAATCGTTGGTGGAAAAACGAAAGCCCCCGCATGTATGAGATGCAGGGGCTTCGTTTGGTCGGGCAGTGCAACTCGTCGATTGCCCCGACGGGCTGGATCGCTGGGGCAATCAGCGTTCCTCTGCTCTGTCCACCTTACCAACGACCAGGACGCCCAAAGAAATCCCGGTTACCCGATCATTCCCTGTTCCCTGAAACTTCCTAAGGTTTCCCTAATTCCGCTCCGGGTGACACCCGTTTTCACTGGTAAGAGATTTCTACTCCCCTGCGCCTAGCAAGCACAAGACGTTCTGACCACTATTTCAAGATTCTTAACTGTCCACCGCTTTATCCACTGAATAAGCCCAGTTGCCCACAACCAGCCGAGTTTTTCCACCGATCTCATCCACAGCCGGTGTGTATAACAGGGAGGAGCAGGGCGGGAGCGGCGGGCCGGGCGGGCCGCGCCGGCGGAGCGGGCGGGCGGGCGGCGCCGGCGGAGCGGGCGGGCGGCGCCGCAGCAGGCGGGCCGCGCCGCAGCGCAGGCGGCCCGCGCCGCAGCACGCGGGGCGAATGTCAGAAGACGGGGATTATGTCCTCGGCGGTTAGGTCGGCTGAGACGTCTACGCCTTCGATGTCCAGCTCCGGCATGGCGGGGAACTCGATTCCCCAGCGCTGGACGATTACCCGGATCTTGGCGATGGCGCTGCGCCAGTTGTCGGCCTGCTCCTCGTAGGACAGGACGCCGAGGCCCGCGTCGCGGGCGTGGTCCATGAGCACGCGGTGGTTCTGCAGGAAGTACGGCGGCAGGTCCCAGAAGCCCTCCGGGGGCTCCCACAAGATCATCGACAGGAAGATGAAGCCGGCCCGCAGTTGCCTGGTGATCGTCATGCGGACGTCGTCGGTGAGGCCGGGCCATTCGTTCTCCAGGATGGTCATGCAGATCTGGAGGTGGCGCGACTCATCGCGGCCGATCTTGTGGAACATTTCGGAGAAGACGGGGTGCTTGGTACCGCTGGCCATTCCCCTGAACAGCGTTGATGCCGCCATCTCACCCATCATGAAGCTGGTGAACAGAACCGGCAGGGTGTAGCGGTCGACCGCCTTGTTGTAGCCGGTCCAGTAGCGGCCGCCGTTGTGGTAGAGCCAGCCGATGTTGTTGTGCGCGGCGCGCTCGAGGTCGGTCGTCGGGGTCCAATTCAGGGGTCCGCCCGGCCAAAGGCAGGCGATCGCGCGCTGGCAGCACTCCTCATGGTTCATCTCGTCGCGGGTGATCGAGAAGAAGCACTTACGAACCGGGTCCTCTTCGTGCTGTTCGAACGCGCGGATCGTGGCCCGGGCGAATACGGCTGGACCGGACGCGTCGAAGTTGGCCAGCACCGAGAACCAGTACATGATGCCCAGGCGCTGCTCGACGGTGAAGTCCTCCGGGCGCAAGCCGTCCCAGGGAAGTTCGGCCGGGTTCCAGAGCGTGAGCTTGGACTTCTGGTAGATCGAGGCCAGCTTCTCGGTCTCGACCCGCCACTCCATCGGGTAGATGTTCGGCATCGGGATCTCCGGCGCCGGCCAGAACCCGCCCTCCGGAACCACCAGCTCCCGATCGATCCGGTTCTCGGCTTGCGACATGGCGGTGCTCCTTCGGTCTGCCTTATGACAGCTTAACGCTAAACTGGCGGGTCCCTGTAATAGCGAGCAAGCGGCGGGCAAGAGCAAAGATGAGGCGGGGCGGGGCGGGGCATCTGAAGCTTCAGACCTCATAGGGCGACTTCGGCGCGCAGCACGCTGTAGAGGATGGCGTCGTGCCAGCGGCCGCCTTGGAACGCGCAGCCGCGCAGGACGCCCTCGCGGGTGAACCCGACCTTCTCCAGGACGCGCTGCTCGGCCAGGTTGCCGATCTCGGTACTGGCCTCGATGCGGTTGACCTGCGTGTGCAGGAACAGGTAGCGGACGAGCTGGCGTTGCGCCGCCGTGCCGTAGCCCTTGCCGCGAGCATCGGGCAGCAGGGCAATCCCCATCGTCCAGCCGAACGAGACCCGGCCCGCTCTGGCCTTGCTCCACGATACGAATCCGACCACGTCACCCTGTCCGTGCACGGTGAGCACGCCACCGCCGTGGTGCAGCAGGCCGTTCTCCTCCCACTGACGGCGGTAGTGCCACTGGTTGTCCCAGCCGTACCACTCGAAGTCGCCGGTGGCTTCTGGGTCGTTGGTCAGCTTGTAGATAATCGCCAGGTCATTCTCGGCGACTGGTCGCAGTTCTACGGAGTTCTCCACCGCGCCAGCTTATGTTCAGACTTAAAGATCCAATATTTTGGCAGAAAGCTTTGCGCGGGTTGAATCGCCCGGCCCCGAGGCCGGTCAGCCCAGGACCTTGACCATGATCAGGCACGGGTTAGTCGGCCAGAGATCGGCGAGTTCCTCCAGCGGCTCGAACCCCATGGCTTCATAGAACAGCCTGGTCTTGGCGTATCCGGCGTCGGGATCGGACGGGCCTCCGGTCTTGACCTGAAGCAGGCGGACGCCGTCGGCGGCCAGGTCGTGCTCCAGGGCGGTGACCAGGGCCCGGCCGACGCCGCGGCGGTGCTGGGAGCGGGCAACGGCCATGAGGTGGATCTCAGCGGCCCCCAGAAAATGCCGGTTAGCGAGCAGGACGCCGACAGGTTCTGGACCGGCCCCGGGGGTGAGTTCGCTGCGAGGGCGGGCCAGGTAGGTCGGCAGCTGCCGCGCGGCCTCGACGTACGCGGTGTTCGACTCCTCAATCCCGAACCACTCAGGCACCGTCTTGAGCAGCGCAGCGACTACCTCCGGGGCCTGCTCCCCCGTGCTCACGATCCAACGCGAGTCGTCCCAGCCTGAGTCAGCCGCCATACCTGGGAAGAATACGGACGCAAAGCTTTCTACCTAAAAGTATTTTTGGTTTTGAACTCAGAACCCAGCACGACGACCACCCGCCTCCTGCCAGGCGAAGGCGAGCGGGGACAGCGCGGTCAGGTCAATGGCCGGCTCGACCGTGTCGTAGGACTGCACGTTGTCGGCGAACACCGCGCCGTGCCCGTCGTAGGCGCGGTACGGCACGTTGCCGGTGGCGTTGGTGCGGCAGGACCGCATGTTCGGGACCCAGCCGGTGGCGGAGAAGCTGTTCGGCCCCTCGACGACCGCGCCGGCGAGGATAGGCGGCGCGCCGTTGTCCGAGCCGACCAGGTTCGCGACCTGGTGCTGCATGCAGTCGGGGAAGGCGGTCCCGTCACCGACGATGAGGGCGACTCCCCAGGCGTTCGCACCCAGCAGGTCATCGAGCTGGCGCTGGCCCCAGGCCGCGTAGGCCGGGCGGCCGACCAGCGTGTCGTATTCGTTCGCCATCACCGACAGGCCCAGGCCGTGGGTGGTCGTGTCCCACTGGTTCCAGGCGAAGCCGTAGCCGAACGGCTCGGTGGCGCCGATCGCTGCCGCGCTCTTCAGCTGGGCCGCCAGGTTGGCGAGGAGCTTGGCCTTGGTGATGGCCAGGCCGCGGGTGGGCATGACGCCGAGGGCCCGGTACAGCTCGTAGTCGGCGAGGCCGCTGACGTCGTAGAGGTTCAGCGTGTCGTAGCTGGGGTTCTTGCCGCTGGTCAAGACGCTGGCCCAGTGAGCGGCGTCGCGCAGGTAGGTAGCCGCCGACCTGATCGGCAGGCCAGCGGGCAGGTGACGGGCGTCGTGCAGCGCAAGCGCGAGCTCGGTGCCGCCCAGCATCATGTCGTCGTGCCAGGAGGTCTCCGGATAGAAGTCCTCCGGCAGCACGGTCTCAAGCTGGCCCTTCCAGTGCAGCGAGGCCATCGAGTAGATCGTCTCGGCCGAGCGGAGGCAGCTCGAAGCAGTGCTCGGGCGGGTGGTGCGGAAGACCCGGTAGCAGAGCGCGAAGTCGGCGGCCAGCTTGCCGGCCAGGTTGGGGCTGATCAGCGAGCCCGGCTTGCCCGCGAGGAACACCGGCGGGTGCCTGATGTACTGGTAGCGCGGGTTCGTGCCCTGGTAGTGGTCATCGGCCTGGGGCAGCCGCCAGATGTCATGGTCGGCGAGGTAGGTGCTGTTCGCCTCGCCGGTGCCGACCTGGAGGTAGAGCGTCCTGGTGCGCTCGTTCCACATCTTGCGCAGGAAGTTCAGGCCGAACATCGCCTCGCCCGCGAAGCTGACCCGCGCGTGCTGGCCCACCTGAGCCGGGAACGACTCGAGGGCCTGGAGCATCATCGCGACCGTATAACTGGTCGTCTCGGTGAAGTGCAGATAGTCGCCCGCGTCGAACCAGCCGCCGGTGGCGTCGATCCGCAGGCCGGTCGCGTACTTGGCCAGGCTGCCCTTGAAGTTGCCGTTGTCATCGACCGGCGGGGCGCGGAACGTCATCGCGCGGGCATCGTTCAGGTGAGCCGGCGCGGTGCGGAGCTTGCTCTTGACGTAGTCGGGGCCGTCACGTTCGTTCTCGTAGAACGACAGCGCGTTGGCCAGGGGCTTGCGGTACAGGGCTGATGCCGTGGCGATCCTGAACCACGGGGAGACGACCTTGGGATGGTCGGTCAGGAGCAGGCGGTAGGTGCCGGACGCGTGCACGGCGCTGAACTGCACGCCGTAGACCGCGCGATAGGTGCTGCTCCAGGAGCCGAGACTGATAGCCGACCCTCCGGCGGCGCCGGCGAGCTGGCACGAGCCGTGCCCGGTGCGGCGGATCAGCTCCCAGTTGATACCGCCGTGGCGAGATCTGGTCATGACCTCGGCCTGCTTCTGCCCGCCGACCGGGTAGCCGACCTGGTCGACCCTGATGACCTCGGCTGGGGCTGGCTTGGCGTCCTTGACCTTGCCGGTCGCGCCCCGGCCGGTGACCTGGACGGGCTTGCCCGCCGGAGCGTGGCACGCTTGCTGGACTGGCGAGCTGCGGGGGCTCGCCGCTGCGGGAACCGATGCGGTGACCAACCCGCCGATCGTTACCGCCATCGCCACGAATCCGGAAACCAGTCGCATATGCCTCGTCGTCACTTGGTCAGGCTAAACCGGAGACCGGCTCGCTGTCAGTAGGGCCTGGCAGGGTTACTGGCAAGAAGGCTTTTAGTCTCGCCAGCGGCAAGGAGGCCGGCATGGACGCGGCGGCGGTGGTCAGGGAACTGTGGACGAGGGCGCAGGCCAGGGACTGGGACGGGTTCGGCGAGCTGGTCGCCGAGGATGCGGTGATCGAGTGGCCGGTCAGCTCGGAGCGCATCGTGGGGCGGGCCAACTACGTCGCGGTGAACCGGGAGTACCCGGCGGGCTGGGAGATCAGGATCCTGCGGGTGATCGGTTCTGGCAACCAGGCCGCCTCGGAGGTCGAGGTGCTGCATGAGACGCTCGGGCCGTTCCGCGCGGCCTCGTTCTGGACGGTGACCGACGGCCAGATCGTGCGGGCGACCGACTACTGGACAAGTCCTGGTTCCGAGGAGGGCAGAGACGACCGGGCGGCCTTTGTCGAGCCGATGTGACCGCTGTGACATTTGTAAACGCGCGCGGCTAATCACTCCCGATTATGCCCGCCACTTAGGGATTGTTTGTCACTAGATAGAGCGTTCGACCACGCGTCGTGAACTGCCCGCCTATCATCTGAACCAACGAGGCCGATTATCCCGGCGAGCTGCAGGAGGCACCGGTGTACGCAGATGGCTGCGCCCACGTCCTCCTGCATCTGATGGCTAACACTTGACCCAGGTCAGGTAAGAGTCTCCGACGCCCAGCTCGCTTCGGATGCTGCCCGCGCACGAGTAGCCGAAAGGGCATATTCGCGTCGGCACGCTCGTTGAGTTTCGCTTCCCTGGTTGGCCCGGGGAGGACAGAGGGACGAGCAGGCCGGCTCGAAGGCCCACCTCCCACCTCTGCCCCAGCCAAGGAGCACTACGTGGTTCAAGAGATCGTCGATAGCCCCGCACTCCTCTCCGGTTGCGCGGAACCCTCGGTGCGGCCGCCGGTTCCAGGCATCCGAGAACGGATCGGGCGATTTAGATGGCCGTCCCTAGTGACTGAAGCGGCGCGCAGCGGACCGCTCGCGGTCAGGAATTTCCGGCTGCTCAGCATCGGTCAGTCGACCTCGACGGTCGGCGATTACTGCTACGCGGTAGCGCTGCCCTGGTTAATCCTGTCGGGTCACGGCGGCACGGTCATGCTCGGCGCAGTGCTCGCCTGCTACGGAATACCACGCACGTTGCTCATCCCGGTGGGCGGAATACTCGCCGACCGGCTCGGCCCGCGGGCGCTCATGCTGATAGCCGACACCAGCCGGTTCGTGCTCATGGCCCTGCTCGCCGTCCTGGCCACAAGGCCAGCTGAGGCGCTCCAAGTGATCGCGCCGATCGCACTCTTGCTCGGTGCCTGCGAAGGCATGTTCCTGCCTGCCTCGTTGTCGATCATGCCGACGTTGCTGCCCGCTGGTCAGCTGGCCGCCGGCAACGCCCTGGCCTCCGCGACGATCCAGATCGGCTCGCTGGCCGGGCCGGTGCTCGGCGGGTTACTGGTTGCTCCGGCCGGCCCGGGGCCGGCCTTCGCGGTCGACGCGGCGTCCTTCGGGATCTCGGCTATCGCGCTGGCCTTGATCAAGGTAAACAAGCCCGCGAAGACAGCGGATGCCGCGGTCCCCGCCGCCACCGCCGCTCAGTCGGCCGCCGCTCAGTCGGCCGCCGACCAGGCGGAGCTGGCCGATCGAGGACCTGGCTCCTGGCAGTTGCTGCGCGAATCCTCGGTGCTCAGGATCATCCTCGTGGTTGCCGTCGTCGCCAATCTGACCGCGGCCGGCACCTTCGAAGTCGCCCTGCCCGCGCTGGCGCACGCTCGCTACGGCGCGTCCGGTCTCGGCGGGCTGATTGCGTGCTTCGGCGCCGGCTCCCTGATCGGAACGCTGGCCGGCGCCCGGATGGGTTCGCTGCGCCGGCCGTTCGCGGTCGCCTGCCGCGGCTTTGTCCTAGAGGCCATCCTGCTGTCCGCGCTGCCGTTACTAGGCGGTCTTCCCGGTGCTATCACCGCAATCCTGCTCGCCGGCCTTTGCAATGGGTTCGGCAACATCGTGCTCTACACGCTGATCCAGCAGCATTCGCCGAGCCAGTCTCTTGGCCGGGTGATGAGCTTGCTGACGCTGGCCGCGATGGGGACCTATCCGATCTCGGTCTGGCTGTCCGGCCTGCTGATCAAGCACCTGAGCGCGGTGTCGTTCTTCCCGATCGCCGGAATCACGCTTGGGCTGGCCGTGCTGGGCGCGCTCAGCCGCCGCGAGATGCGGGAGTTCGGCGCGACCAGCTGACGCTGTTCTGGCAGCCTGCTCAGTGCGCTCTTAGCCTGCGCAGGCTGCCAGAATCAGTTCGTACTCAAGCGGCCGCAGTGAGGTAGGTCGCCCACTGCGGATCGCCGTCGCGCGCGGCGCCGATCAGCCTCCAGTGCGTTCCGCGGGGCGCGAGCGGATCCCAGCGCAGCGTCCAGCCGATTTCCTCGATCAGCCGGTCCGCCTTGCGGTGATTGCACTTGGTGCAGGACGCGACGCAGTTCTCCCAGGCGTGCGCTCCGCCCCGGCTGCGCGGTATGACGTGGTCGATCGTGTCGGCGGTCGCGCCGCAGTAAGCGCACATGTAGCCGTCCCGGCGCATGAGCGCGGCCCGGGTCAGCGGTACCCGGTTGCGGTGCGGCACCTTGACGTAGCGGCGCAGCCTGATCACTGACGGCACCGCGACCCTGGTTGACGCTGAATGCAGCACGAGCCCAGAGGCCTCGTTGTGCAGGATCTCGGCCTTATCCGCCAGGACGAGACCGACGGCACGGTGCAGGCCAACGGTGGTCAGCGGCTCATAAGTGATGTTGAGCAGCAATACCCTGCGCAAGGCCCACCTCCTAGGCTGAGCTGCCCGCTGGCTGCGGGGCGCCCGTGACCAGTGTGACCGGACAGCGGCCTGACCGCCAACACCAAATTGCCACCTACTGGCGTTCGGTGTCTCGAACGACAGGCAAACCATGGATGACATCACAGCTCAAGGCGACCGGAAGACGGCGTGTCGCTGCAGGCCAGTACCCTTGAGTCCATCATGGAGAACGCAAATAACGGGCAAGCCGCCGCGCCGACCTTCTACGAAATCGTCGGCGGCGAGGAGACCTTCACCAAGCTGGTCGACCGGTTTTACGCCGAAGTTGAGACCGATCCGCAGCTACGCGCCGTCTATCCGAGCAAGGATCTCGGGCCGGCTCGGGAGCATCTGCGGCTGTTCCTCATGCAGTACTGGGGCGGCCCGTCCAGCTACAACGACCTGCGCGGTCACCCTCGGCTCCGGATGCGGCACCGGAACTTCGCGATCGGGGAAGCCGAGCGCGATGCCTGGCTGCGGCACATGCGCACGGCGCTGGACGAGGTCGCGCTCAGTCCTGAGCAAGATGAGCAGCTATGGCAGTACCTGGAGATGGCGGCGCACAGCCTGGTGAACACGGAGGTCCCGGCCGGGCCCGATCGCGGGGATAGCCGACCGGACCTGGGTATATCGTCCGCTTAGCCGAAGACCCGGTCGGGTGTGATCAGGACGGCGGCGCGCCGTTCTGCCGCCATGACCCGGTCGTACTCCTCGAAGTCGTCGTGGTTGCCTCCGGCCGAGATGAAGATCTCGCGGAGCAGCAGCCTGAGCCGCTCGGGCCCGATGCCCTCGGTCGGGTCGTCAGGCCCGATGATCTGAACCGGGCCCTCGACGGCCGCCCACCGCCAGCCGACTCGCAGCACGACGCTGATTCTCGGCCGCTCCCGCAGATTCGCCAGCTTGCGCGCCCGGCCCTGGATGACCGCGCCGACCACCCGGGCGCCAGTCAGCGGATGGTCAAGCACGCCGAGGTTGACCACTGACGGCCGCATCCGCCCGTCCGGGCCGACGACCGTCATCACGGCCAGGCCGTGCTCGCCCGGCACCATTGCCTCGAAATCCGCAAGATCAGCCATGCGATCTCCTTGTGAGCTGGGGCAGGGCCAGCCTTCGGCCAGACCGTTCGGCTAGAGCTGTACCCGTTTGCTTGACGGATCGTACAGCGGTCGCAGGGAGGCGATGGCCGGGTAGCTGTTAGCGCCGATCTGAACTTTCCACTCGCCAGAGTCGAGGTACTTCTGCGTGATGGGCTCGTCCGCGTCGATCATCGCCAGTCCGACCGCGCCCCCGAGCGTGAATCCGTACGAGGCAGAACGCAGATAGCCGGCTACCCGCCCGTTCCGGCTGACCGTCTCGGCGTGGAACAGCAGCGGTTCAGGATCGGTCAGCAGGAACTGGACCAGCCTCCGGGTGAGCGGCCCCTTCGCCTTCTGGGCGAGCACGGCCTCGCGGCCGATGAAGCCACCCGGCTTGTCCAGCGCGACCGCGAAATTCAGGCCCGCTTCGAGAACGGAGTCGGTGTTGTCGATGTCGTGGCCGTAGTCGCGGTACGCCTTCTCCATCCGCAGGCTGGCCAGTGCTTTCAGGCCAGCGTGCTTAAGGCCAAGCGGCTCCCCCGCCTCGACCAGCCGGTCGTAGACGGCGATCGCCTGCTCGGCCGGGATGTGCAGCTCGTAACCGAGTTCTCCCAGGTAGGTGATCCTGATACAGAGCACCCGCGCGTACCCGATGTCGATGTAGCGGGCGGTGCGGAACGGGAAGGCCTCATTCGACAGATCGGCGTGGGTTACCGCCGCGAGCAGTTCACGGGCGCGCGGCCCCTGGACGTTGAGCTGCGCGTACCCGGAAGTCACGTCGGTGACGAACGCGTGGCTGTCGCCGAAGTGCCGGCGCATCCACGTCTCCGCGTGCCGGTGCGCGGTATCCGAGGCGACGACGAAGAACTGCTCGTCGTCGAGCTTGGTCACGGTCAGGTCGGCCTCCAGCGTGCCGCGCTCGTTCAGCCACTGGGTGTAGGTGATCCGGCCGGACTCAGCCGCCACCTGGTTAGCTGAGATCCGCTCTAGCTCGCGGCCAGCGTCCCGGCCCTGTACCAGGAACTTCGCCATGAACGACATGTCCATGACGATCACGCCGTTCCTGGTCGCGTGGTGTTCGGCGGCCCAGTAGCCGAACCACTGCGGGCGGCCCCAGGTCAGCTCGCCTGGATCCGGGTCCACCCCGGCCGGCGCGTACCAGTCCGCGCCTTCCCAGCCACTCACGTCGCGGAAGTAAGCCCGCTGTGCTTCCAGCCGGCCGTGAATCGGCGACAGGCGCGCACCGCGCGCGGTCTTGGTCGGCCGGTTCGGATAGTGCGGGGCGAAGACCAGGCCGAGCGATTCGACGGTCCTGGTGGCCCGGTACCGCGGGTTGGCCTGGTAGGGGTGCAGCCGGTCAATGTTGATGCCGGTCACGTCGATGTCCGGGGTGCCGTCGATGATCCACTGGGCGACGGTACGGCCGATCCCACCGCCGGTGAGGATGCCGATCGAGTTCAGGCCGGCCGCGACGAAGAAGTTACGCAGCTCGGGCGCCTCGCCGATGATCGGCTGCAGGTCGGGGGTGAAGCTCTCAGGACCGCAGAAGAATTTCTTGATCCCGATCTGCTCACTGACCGGGATCCTGGACATCGTCTTCTCCAGGTACGGTCCCATCCGATCCCAGTCCGGCGGCAGCTCGCCGAACGAGAAGTCCGACGGGATCCCGTCGACCCGCCACGGCGCGCAGACCGGCTCGAACAGGCCGAGCAGCAGGCCGCCGCCTTCTTCGCGGTAGTAGCCGTAGGAGGCCGGATCCTCAAGTACCGGCAGCGAGCCGTCGACTCCTTCGATCGGCTCGGTGAGCAGGTAGTAGTGCTCGGCCGCCTGCAGCGGAATCGACACCCCGGCCAGCTCGCCAAGCTGGCGCGCCCACATGCCCGCGCAGTTGACCACGTACTCGGCTTCGATATCGCCGTGTGCGGTCCGCACGCCCGTGACCGTGCCGCGCTCGCGGGTGAACCCGGTGACCGGCACGCCCTCGATGATCGTGACGCCGCGCATCCGCGCGCCCTTGGCCAGCGCCATGGTCACGTCGACCGGATTCACCCGGCCGTCGGCCGGGACGTAGAAGCCGGCCAGCACGTCATCGGTCCTGGCCAGCGGCCAGAGATCGGCGACTTCGCGCGGAGAGATCTCGTGCACCTCGACACCGCAGTGCCGGTTGAACACCGTCGTGCGCCGGTACTCCTCGAGCCGATCGGCATCGATCGCCAGCTCAATCAGGCCGCACTGCCTGAGCCCGGTCGCCTGGCCCGTCTCGGCCTCGAGCCGGGAGTACAGATCCCAGGTGTAACGGCGCAGCTCGGTCGAGGTCTGCGAGCTCGACCCGAACGTCGCCATCAGCCCGGCCGCATGCCAGGTGGTGCCCGACGTGAGCCGGTCCCGCTCCAGCAGCAGCACATCCGAGCAGCCGAGCAAGGCCAGGTGATACGCGACGGACGTGCCGATGACGCCGCCGCCGACCACGACTACTCGGGCCCGCGATGGCAGCTTGCCGCCGCGATTCTGTTCGTGCGCCTCGACCGATGTCAGCTGCTCCTGCGCCCCTGCCGGCGCTAGCCGCTCCTGCGCCCCTGCCGGCGCTAGCCGCTCCTCCACCCCCGCCAGCCGGCTAGCCGCGGGTGAGCTTGCGGTAGGTGACCCGGTGCGGCCTGGCGGCCTCGGCACCGAGCCGCTCGATCTTGTTCTTCTCGTACGACTCGAAGTTGCCTTCGAACCAGAACCAGCTCGACCCGCCTTCCCAGGCCAGGATGTGGGTGGCGATCCGGTCCAGGAACCAGCGGTCGTGGCTGGTGATCACGGCGCAGCCGGGGAATTCAAGCAGCGCGTTCTCCAGCGAGGAGAGCGTCTCGACGTCGAGGTCGTTGGTGGGCTCGTCGAGCAGCAGCAGGTTGCCGCCCTGCTTGAGGGTCAGCGCCAGGTTGACGCGGTTGCGCTCACCGCCGGACATGACGCCGGCTAGCTTCTGCTGGTCGCCGCCCTTGAATCCGAAGGCCGCGACGTAGGCCCGGCTCGGGATCTCGGACTTGCCCGCCTTGATGTAGGACTCGCCGTCCGAGATGACCTCCCAGACGTTCTTGTCCGGGTCAATCCTGGCCCGGTTCTGGTCGACGTAGGCGATCCGCACGGTCTCGCCGACCTTGATCGAGCCGTTGTCTGGCTGCTCCTCGCCGATGATCATCTTGAACAGCGTGGTCTTGCCGACCCCGTTGGGGCCGATGATGCCGACGATGCCGTTAGGCGGCAGGCTGAAGCTCAGGTCCTCGATCAGCATCCGGTCGCCGAAGCCCTTGCTGAGGTTGTCGACCTCAACGATCAGGGTGCCCAGCCTCGGGCCAGGCGGGATCTGGATCTCTTCGAAGTCCAGTCTCTTGTTCTGGTCGGCCTCGGTCGCCATCTCCTCGTACCGCTGCAACCTCGCGCGGCTCTTCGCCTGCCGGGCCCGCGGGCTCGACCGCACCCACTCCAGCTCATCCTCGAGCCGCCGGCGGCGCTTGACGTCCTTCTGGCCTTCGACCTTCAGCCGGGAGGCCTTGGTCTCCAGGTAGGTGGAGTAGTTGCCCTCGTACGGGTAGGCGCGGCCCCGGTCCAGCTCGAGGATCCAGCCAGCGACGTTGTCGAGGAAGTACCGGTCGTGGGTGACCGCGACAACCGTGCCCGGGTACTTTTCCAGGTGCTGCTCGAGCCACTGCACGCTCTCGGCGTCCAGATGGTTCGTAGGCTCGTCGAGTAGCAGCAGGTCAGGCTGGGACAGCAGCAGCTTGCACAGCGCCACCCGGCGCTTCTCACCGCCGGAGAGCACACTGACCTCGGAGTCGGGCGGCGGGCAGCGCAGTGCGTCCATCGCCTGCTCAAGCTGGCTCTCCAGGTCCCACGCGTTGCTGTGATCGAGCTGCTCCTGGAGCTGCCCCATCTCCTCAAGCAATTCGTCCGAGTAGTCGGTCGCCATTTGCTCGGCGATCTCGTTGTACCGGTCGAGCAGCGCCTTGGTGGCGGCGACGCCTTCTTCGACGTTGCCAAGCACCGTCTTGGACTCGTCCAGCTTGGGCTCCTGGTCGAGCAGGCCAACGGAGAAGCCTGGCATGAGCCTGGCGTCGCCGTTAGATGGCTGCTCAACGCCCGCCATCATCCGCAGCAGCGTCGACTTTCCGGTCCCGTTCGGCCCCACCACGCCGATCTTTGCCCCTGGCAGGAACGCGAGCGTGACGTTGTCGAAGATGACCTTGTCGCCATGCGCCTTGCGCACGGCGTGCATCTGATAAATGAACTCGGGCATGTCACAAGCGTAGGGGCAGAGCACCCGCACTTTGCACGGAGCTACACAGTCACCGCCCGAATTCGGCCAAGTCACGGCAATGATTCCCAGCCAGCCCCACCAGGCGGCCGCAGCACCTCAGGTGTGCCCGCTCCAGTCGGCTGCGGCCGCCTGGCTACCTACCGGTCACGCGCCCACCTGGCTAGAACGGAGCGCCGGCCGGCTCGAGGTCGCGGCTCTGCTCGATCTCCGCCGCCTCTCCCAGGAACCGGTCGACGGCTTCGTCGGACATCGGCTCGGGTCGCTCGCCCTCGGCCTCGTCGGCCTCATCCACCGAACCCGGCGAAGCCGAGAACCCGTTCCCCGTCAACTCGAGCATCGCCTCGCCGGCGACCGCGCGTCCCTCAGCCGGCCCCGACCCGTCGGCTCCCGTCGACCCGTTGAACCCGGCCGATCCGTTGGCTCCCGTCGACTCGTTGAACCCGGCCGATCCGTTCGACATCGCCAGTCCGCCGACCGATGCTGACCCGTTCTCGCCTCCTGGGATGCCCGCCCCCGCCGGTGACTGGCCCTGCGCGGCGGCGTACTCAGCGGCGGTCATGCCGGTCTGCGGGCGGACGCGCTGGAACTGGGCGACGCCCCTGGACAGGTCGTGACCGACCGAACTGGCCTCGACCTCGACCGCGGTCCGCCTCATCCCCTGCTTGTCCTCGAACTCCCTGATCGACAGCCGGCCCTTGACCACCACGGGGTCTCCCTTGCGTACGCAGACTCCGGCGTTGCTGGCCAGCTTCCGCCAGCAGATCACGGTCACATAGGACGTGTTCCCGTCGACCCATTCCCCGGTCACCCTGTCTTGCCGGCGTGGCGTCCACGCGACCCGCATCGACACGTTCAACGCACCCGACGGCGTTGACCTGACCAGCGGCTGGGTCGCAACATAGCCGGTCAAGCTGATCTGCGCCTCGTTCAAATACATTCGCGATCCTCCCAGGCTGGGCGGCGGCAACGCACCGGTCGCGCGGGCCCGCCGCTCCGGCGGCTACCGCCGCCGATTTCCTGTTCCTAAGATCGCAACGACACAACCCGGAGCGCGCGGCCGATTTCCCGGCTGTGGACAGCCCCGCCAGCCGGGCTAGCCCCCAGCCCAACCTGTGGAAACGCAGCGGAGGGGGCCGGCCCCCCGAACTGCCCCGCCAGCCGGATGCGACACAGCAGAGCGCAATGCCACTTAGGTTATTTCGATCATGCTCGGGACCTGCGGTGCCCCGAGTGCCCGCCGTCCGGCTTGGTCCCGGCGGGCGCCGACCTGCGGTGGAGAGTTTCCGCATAGTGGAGCGTTGACCGCGGAAATCCGCGGCAAACACTCCATCACGCGGAAAGACTCCACTTAAAATCAGGTCATTTCCGGCATTCCCGCGGCCGCCGGGGAATCCGCGCCGCCCGGCGCGGCGGAACCTCCGCCCCCAGCGGCCCGTCCAGTCCCCGGCCGTCAAGGCCCGGCTCATTCCGAGATCAACTTACGCTGAGTGGTATTGGCCAGAGCGACATCTGAGCGGCACCAATGTCATAACCCCGGGCGCAACGACATCGAGGAGGCACCGATGCTGCGGCATCCTGCCGCCAGCGACGTGCGCTGGCCGCCGTCGTGCAGCCCGCCCTCGTCGTGCAGCCGACACGGGGCAGTCGACGCAGCCTAGGGACGCGCCAGCTGAACCTGGCCTCAGCGACAGATCTGGCCTTATCGCCAGGTACGCCTAGGCCGACCCAGCACCTTCACCCGACTCACTGGCCGCATCCGATCCAGCTGCCGCGCCAGCAGTCGCCGCACCCGCCAGCCCGTTCGAGGCCACGTCGAACGCCTCCCGGAGGCGCACGAGCTCAGCCACTTCCTGCTCGGCCGGCTCGATGGCGAGTTCTTGAGCAACGCCCTCGATCCGCTGCCGAATCGACGCGGCCAGCGTGGTGGTCTCGTTCAGCGCTTGCTTGCGAACCCTGGACATGCAGACCGCGGCCAGCCCGGCTCCCAGCCCCAGCGCACTGCCCGCCAGCAACACTGCCCAGGCCAGCATGACCGGGTTGCTGAGCAGACCAGGCAACCCGCTCCCGGCCCCGAACACGCCCAGCACCAGCACCGCCACGAACCAGCCAAGCCCGATCGCGACCGCACCAAGCAGCACGCCCTGAGCCAGTCCGGCCACCCGCCACCAGCCCTCGACGCTGTCCTCGGCCGGCAGCGCCCCGCCGATCGCCTCCCCGACCGCCGCCGGGATCGCGTCCGCGTTGGACCTGACCGCCGTCCTGATCGTCTGCGACCACGGCTTCGGCAACGGCGCGGCCAGCCGGTCGCCGAACTCGGTCAGCGCGTTGTCGACGGACGCCTGCTGGGCCGCGGCCGGTCCGGTCGAGACCGCGCGCAACTCGTTCCACAGCATGCCGACCCTGACTTTGCGCAGTGGATTGCGTCCGGTCAGGCGCTGGGTTAGCCAGGCGACCGGCCAGCCGACGAAGTCCACCGCGCGCAACGCCCGCGCGCTCCGCAGCGTGTCACCGACGGCCGCGGCTCCAGCCGCGGCGTAGAACTGCTCGACGAGCTTGCCCTTGCTAATCCCTGGCTCCGGCAGCACCGAGCCTTCGCCGGTGTAGCGCTTGAAGCGAGCCACCACTGCCGCGAGGTCATCGCGGATCCTGGCCGCCGCCGCCTTCCTGGCGACCACGCCCTCGGCCAGCAGCCGACGCAGGTCATCGATGCCAGACCCGGTGACGGCCGATGTCGCCAGGATCGGCACATCGTGCAGGTTCTCGCTGTCGAGCAGTCGCCGCAGATCGGCCATGCAATCATCGATCTGGGCCGCGGTCAGCAGGTCGGCCTGGTTCAGCACCACGGCCTGAACGTCGGAATGACCGGCCAGCGGGATCAGGAACCGCCGGTGGAGCGAGGCGTCGGCGTACTTCTGGGGGTCGACCACCCAGATCATCACGTCGGCCAGCGACACCAGCCGGTCGACTTGCCCGGTGGCATGCCCCATCACCGAATCGTGGTCGGGCAGGTCAAGCAGCACCAGGCCGGCCAGGCCGGTCTCGCCGCCGCCCAGGGCGCTGGATCTGGAGTACCTGTTACGCACCGGAACATCGAGCCACTCAACCAGCGCCGCCGACCCGGCGTCGTCCCAGAGGCAAGCGTGCGCGTCCCTGGTCACGGGGCGGGTGACGCCGACGGTCGAGAAGTCCGCCCCGGCCAGGCAGTTGAACAGCGAGGACTTGCCGCTGCCGGTGCCGCCCGCGAGCACTACCACGGTGTGCGCGGCTGACAGCCGCATCCGCTCGCCGGCCCGGCTGAGCACCTCCTCAGCCTGGCCGAGCACTTTCTTGCTGAACCCGTCCCGCCCCGTCCTGGCCGTGCCGATCTCGATCATCGAGAACAGCGCCGTAAGCCGGGCGGACAGGTCGTTGACATCGATCGCCGCCGCACCAGGGCCGGGCGACCACCCGTTGCTGGCGCTGGCCACCGGCTGGCTCACCGGAATCCGCCGACGCGCCGGAGCCGACAAGCTGGCCCGGACCCGGGCCGGAATCCGGGGCCCGGCAGGCGGCCACGGCGGACTTGGCGGGCTAGGCGGGCCAGCGGCCGGCTCAGCCCCAGCCGCGCCTGGCATCCCAGGTCCCTGGCCCCCGGCTCCAGGCCCGACCCCAGCCGGCCCAGATCCGACCACCGGCTCATCCCCGGCCGCCCGCACCGGCTGCGCTCGCGGCGGCACCCGCCGGCCCGCGATCTGCCCGGCCGCCGCCGTACCCAGCCCCCGCAGCCGATTAGCCGGAATCCTGATCGGCAACGGCCGCTTGCCGCCGCCTCCGACAGCGCCGCCTCCGACAGCGCCGCCTCCGACAGTGCCGGCCCCAACAGCGCCGCCCTCACCAACCCCGCCAGCAGGCTCGGCCGCTACTCCGCCGCCAAGACCAACTCCGCCGCCAAGGCCAACTCCACCGCCAAGACCAACTCCAGCCTCGGCCGGAACATCCCCGGCGGCTTCGACCACAGCCTGGCTGGCATCGGCCGCCGGGCCCGGTGCCGCCCCGCGTCGTGAAATCATCGCGCGGACTCCAACGAATAACTGGCCTGATAAAGATCGGCCGGCACGCTCTCGTCCTGGGCACCCAGGGCGTCGACAAGCGTCGTGTACCTGAGCGCCTCCTCGGTGTAGAGCACGCCGACCCGGTCGCGCAGATCCTGCCTGGCCTTCCCGCCGATGTCACGCATCAGGCCGGCCCCGAACAAGGATGTGAGCAGTTGCTGCGGCGCCGTGCCCGCGTCGCCCTCATCCGGCACGGCCTCACCCGCGCCGTAGCCGAGCACGCCGATCGTCAGCACGAGCGCCAGCGAGTCGGAGTCGAACGAGCCGGCCCGTGAGATCGACCTCTTGGTGAGGTTCTCGGTCTGCACCAGCTTGAGCAGATGGTCCTGCCATCCGGTGACCACCCGGGCCGCCCTGATCGCCAGGTCAGGCGAAGACCGCTCGAGCGCGTCAACGCCGCCCTCTGGCAGCGCCGCCGCCAGGCCGAGCTGGTTACCGGGAAAGCCCCACTTGTGCTCGCCTTCCCAGTGCCGCAAGGAAGAGTACGAAGGCTTCGCGCCGATCAGCGCCCGGAGATCTTTCCCGTCCTTGGAGGAAGCATCTTGCGCCTGCGCGAGCAACCCAACGCCGGCCGGACTGGCCTGCCAGCGCTCCATCGCGTCCTGCGCGGCCCGATCGGCGAGCGAGATGACCAGCGCCTCCAAGCTGGTGCGGAGCGCGTTCTTCAGCGCCTGCGACCGGCTGGTGCCCGGAGCGTGCCGCCGGGACCGCTTGCTCGACGAGCGCCCCTTCCGCACCTCGATCGTCCGGATCAGGTCACCAGTCCCGGCAAAGTCCTGCCACCGCGCCAGCACCTCGCCTCGGAGCAGCGAGCCGCTGCGGATCGCCTCATCCAGCTCGGCCAGCCCGGCCTGGTACGCGGCATCGGCCCCGGAGGAAAGCTCCCGGCGCAGCGCGAGCTGCATCTCCGCCTCCGCCGCCAGGGCGGGGACCCGCCGCTCGAAGGTGTCGAGCACCCCGGCCATTGTCTGGGTCAAGATCGCTACCCGGCGCTCATCGCGGCGGGCCGTGTCCTTCAGCCAGAGCCGGACCGGCTCGGAGACCGCGGCCGGCAGCCGGGCATCGATGACCGTCGTCTCCGGGATGACAAAGCGCTGCGTCCCGCCCAGGCCGTTCGCCTGGACCATCGCGTCGAAGTGATCGGTGAGCTGCGACGCGGCGGCCGGCGGCACCCTGGACAGCACGAGCCCGAGCGAGGCGCCGCGATCGCGGCCGCGGGAGAGCATCTCCCAGACCACGGCGTCGGCGTACCGGCGCGCCGTGGTCACGAACAGCCACAGATCAGAGGCGTCAAGGAACTGCGTGGCGAACTGCCGGTGCGCCTCGACGACCGAGTCGATGTCCGGGGTGTCGAGCACCGCCACGCCCTGTGGCATGCCCTCGCTGGTGGCGAGCACGAGCAGGCCGTCCCGGCCGGGCATCGCCAGGCCTTGCTGGCGGACTCTGGGCATTGACGGCAGGAACACGTTCTCAGCGAACCACTTCTCGTCTTCCGGGTGACAGGCGAGCACCGGGCTGTTCGTGGTGGGCCGGCGGATGCCGGTCGCGCTCACCTGAGTTCCGACGATGCTGTTCAGCAGCGTCGACTTGCCCGCGCCGGTAGAGCCGACCAATGCGATCAGGATCGGCGCTCCCGAGTGGCGCAACCTCGGGATCAGGTAATCATCTATCTGCGCTTGCAGCTGCTTCCGCTCGGCCCTGACCGTCTCGATCCCTGGGCTGTCGAGTACCAGCGACACGCGCCTGATCGTGTCGCGCAGGTCAATCAGCGCATTCTCAAGTTTGCGGGCGTCGACCCTGACGTGCGGCTCGGCCTCTTCCGGGGCCGGGCTCGCTTCTGTCACACCCTGGCTAACCGCCGACTGGTTAGCTGACACAGTCGGCGCCGCGTCGTGGGCTCCTCCCCAAGGCACCGACGCGGGAGCTACTCCCTCTTTCATACCTCCGGGCCTCCGCTAGACGCACTGCTGGTCGAAGCACCCATCCAACCAGGTCACTACCCCACCACTGCCAGGTCACGTCAAGATCACGCTAGCTGCCAGCAGCTGCCGCAATCGGCACGGCCATGGCGCAATTGTGCGCCGGCAACGCAGCGTACCGCCGACATTGCGCAAAACCGGCACTGCATGTTTGCCGGCCGTTGCCCATCGGGACCGGCAAACCAGCCGTCTGGCCCGACCGGACCAACCGGCGACGGGCGCCCTATACACTGACGTGGCATCTATGCGCTTGCCCGCGCGCGCCGGCTCACGGCTGCTGATCAGGTCACTATGCGGGCGGTTCATGAAGCTTTGTGACAGAATCGGTATTCCTGTTAATTGTGCACGGTGTGGTCATGAACACGGTGCAGGTACAGCCCAGCGCGATTACAAGCTGAGGTTGCGAGCACAGTTCTAGTGACTACGAAACAGTGACTACCAAACAGTGACTACCAACAGGGTTCGCAGCGTAGGAGCGCTCATGTCGGATGGGAATCCATCCCGCGTACTCGTGACTGGCGGTGCCGGCTTTATCGGCCGGCGGGTCGTCCGCGCGCTGCTCGACGCCGGACAAGCCGTGACGGTGGTCGACCGGCATCGCTTTCCCGACGAGCGGGTGACCTCGGTCGTCGGCGACCTGTGCGATCCGGCCGTGGCCGGTGACGCCCTGGGCCAGGCGACGGACGTCGTGATTCACCTCGCCGCCGTCACGTCGGTGCTCCGTTCGATGCAGGACCCGACCGGCACCTACAAGCTGAACGTCGACGCCACCTTCGGACTGCTCGAGACCGCGAGGCACCGCGGCGTCCAGACGTTCCTGCTCGCCTCGACCAACGCCGTCACCGGCGATGTCGGCTCCGCGACGATCTCGGAGAAGATCCCGCTCCGCCCGCTGACCCCGTACGGCGCGACCAAGGCGGCCGGCGAAATGCTGCTGTCCGCCTACGTCGGCAGCTACGGGATGCGGGGCGCGGCGCTCAGGTTCGCCAATGTCTACGGCCCCGGAATGGAAGCCAAGGACAGCTTCGTGCCGAGGCTGATGCGAGCCGCCAGGGACGGCAAGGGCGTGCAGATCTACGGTGACGGCACCCAGTTGCGGGATCTGGTGCACGTTGACGACATCGTGTCCGGTATTTTCACCGCCTGGCGGACTGGTCACAATGGTCCGCTTATCCTCGGCTCTGGTGAGTCGATGACGGTCAACGACATCCTGGAGGCGGCCCGGGCGGTTACCGGTGCCGAGATCCCGGCCCAGTACGTCCCCGCCAAGCCGGGCGAAATGCCCGCGGTAGTCATCGACATCTCAGCCGCCAGGGCGCTGGGTTACGAGCCGCGAATGGATCTGAAGGCAGGTATCGCCACTGTGTGGCCAGAGTTCTCGGAGAATGCCAAGTGACAGCAAGCCAGGGCGGTGCTAGCCAGGGCAGCAAGGGCAACACCGCGATGCGGACGCCCGCCGAGGACGAGGCGATCGACGTTGCCGCGATCGAGGCGTTCAGGAATCAGTACGGCGCCCGGGCAACTCAGCTCCCCGCGCTCGGCATCGTGATCGCCGCGTTCAACGAGCAAGGCTCGATCGGTCCGGTGCTCGAGGCACTGCCGCCGGAGATCTCCGGCCTCGAGGTGGCCAAGGTCGTCGTGTCCGACGGCTCAGGCGACAACACGGTCAAGGAAGCCGAGGCCGCCGGCGCGCTCGTCTGCGACGTGCCGGTCAACCGCGGCCAGGGCGCCGCGCTCCGGCTCGGCTACCGGCTGGCCCGCGAGGGCGGCGCGACCTACATCGTCACGACCGACGCCGACGGCCAGTACAACCCGGCCGAGATCCCGAACCTGCTTAAGCCGCTCATCGCCGGCGAGGCGGACTTCGTCTCCGGCTCCCGCGCCATGGGCAGCGAGGAGACCAAGGACCCGGTCCGCAAGCTCGGCGTCCGCGTGTTCGCACTGACGATCAGCCTGCTGACCGGCCAGAAGGTGACCGACCCGTCGTTCGGCCTGCGCGCGATGCGCGCCGAGGTCACCGGCGCGGTCAGCCTGCGGCAGCCGCAGTACCAGTCGGCCGAGCTCCTCATCGCCGTCATCACCCACGGCTATAAGTACGTCGAGCTGCCAGCCACGATCCACAAGCGCAAGGTCGGTCAGAGCAAGAAGGGCCACAACGCCCTCTACGGCCTGTACTTCGCCCGGGTTATCGGCGGTACCTGGTGGCGCGAGCGCCGTCGTCGCAACCAGGCACGCACTGCCTCAAACACATAAGATTTCTTAAGAGTTACGCATCGCTCGGGGTCTATGACCCGCAAACCAGAGGCCAGTCCCGTCCGGGACTGGCCTCTTGCGTGTTACCACTGCCTGCGTCTTACCGCTGCTGATCGTCGGCCTGCGACGAAGGGGGCACGGTGACCGGCGACAGCTTCTCCGCCTCGATTGGCTCGGGGGGCTTGCGGTCGGCGAACAGGACGTAGTGGAAGATCAGGAACCTGATCACGAAAGTCACGCAGTTGGCCAGCAGGTAGATCCCGCCGACGACGAAGTGCCGCTCGAAGTGGTGCAGATCGAGGTGCTGCGGCCCCGCGAGCACCGTGCCGAAGTGAGCCGCGAGTCCGAGTATGAGCCAGGCTCCGACCGAGACCAGCCAGAACGGAATGGTCTCGCGCCAGACATTGGGCCGTCCCTTACGTCCCCAGGCCCAGCGGGACAGGAAGTAGCTCACTATCGCGCCGACGATCGCGGCCAGGACACCCGAGACGCCGCCGGTCAGATGCATCGGGCCGACGAACAGGAACAGCGCGATCTGGCTCGTACCGAGCGAAACCGCCGCTACGAGTACGAACCTGACCATCTGCGTACCGGTCTTCGTGCGGAGCCGGTCCGCGAGAACAGCCGGTAGCCTGTCAATAAGCTTTGGCATTGATGTCCTTGCTGCGCGAAGACATGCTGGGAAACCAGACACATATACAGTACGGGAACCGGTCGAAGCCGTGACGAGAACACCCGATGCCACGGCAAATAGATCCCGGCACAGGGTAGTACCCGCTGCGAAGTAATCGAAGCCAAGGTTGTCGAAGCCAACAGTGTCGATCCCAACAGTGTCGATCCCAACAGTGTCGATCCGAGCAGAGGGCTGAGCGATGAAGATCCTGGTCTTGGGTGGTGACGGCTATCTGGGCTGGCCAACCGCGCTGCACCTTTCCCAAGTCGGCCACGACGTCGCGGTGCTCGACAATTTCGCGCGGCGCGGCTACGACTTCGAAATGGGGGTCGACAGCCTCGTCCCGATCGAGCCCCTGCAGACCAGGATCAAGGTCTGGCGCGAGCTCACCGGCAAGTCGATCGACTGCTATATCGGCGACCTCACCGACGCCGACTTCACCTACCACGTGGTCCGCGACGCCCAGCCGGACACGATCGTGCACTTCGCCGAGCAGAGGGCCGCCCCGTACTCGATGGTCGACCGCAAGCACGCCGTCTACACCCAGGTCAACAACGTCGTCGGCACGCTCAACGTGCTGTACGCGATCGCTGAGATCGACCCGGAGATCCATCTGGTCAAGCTCGGCACGATGGGCGCTTACGGCACGCCGAACATCGACATCGAAGAAGGCTGGCTCGAGATCGAGCACAAGGGCCGCAAGGACCGGGTGCTGTTCCCCAAGCGCCCTGGTTCGTATTACCACCTGTCCAAGGTGCACGACAGCCACAACATCGAGTTCGCCTGCCGGATCTGGGGCATCAGGGCGACCGACCTCAACCAGGGCGTCGTCTACGGCCAGCAGACGCCGGAGACGGCCAGGGACGACCGGCTCGCGACCAGGTACGACTACGACGCCGTGTTCGGCACGGTGCTGAACCGGTTCGTGATCCAGTCGGTGCTGGGCCTGCCGCTGACTGTCTACGGCAACGGCAGCCAGGTGCGCGGCATCATCGAGATCAGGGACACGGTCCGCTGCCTGCAGCTGGCCTGCGAGAAGCCGGCCGACCGCGGCGACTTCCGCGTGTTCAACCAGATGACCCAGTCGCTGTCGATCACCTCGATGGCCGAGACGATCGCCCGGGTCAGTCCGGAGAAAGTGACGATCGAGTACCTGTCCAACCCCCGGGTCGAAGAGGAAGGCCACCACTACAACGTGGTCCACTCCGGACTGGTCGACCTCGGCCTTGATCCGCACTTGCTGTCGGACACCCTGATCGAGTCGCTGTTCGAGATCACCAAGCGCTACGCGCACCGGGTCAAGCCGGACGCGATGACGCCGACCATCGACTGGCGCAAGTCGATCAGCCCGATCGGGCTCTAGCACTGGCCCTGGCTAACTGAGCCGCACGGCGTGCGCTAGACGCGGCCCATCGAGCACCGCAGTCCACAGCGCTCCGCGCTTCCCGTGCCAGAACACCGGCACCTGACCCCCGGCGCCGCCCACGGCCGCGAACGGCTCTGCGGTGATCGGGTGGTGTCCTGAGGTCGATCCGGTCCAGCTGAGCACGTTCCACCCGTCCCCTGGCCGGTGTTCTGTGTACTGAAGCTGACCCTTGCGGTCCCGCCACAGCACCCGCACGGCCCCGGCCGCCGACACCGGCAGCGGCACCGACCCGATATCGCCGCCGAGGTCCCTGGGCCCCTGCCAGTGCCGCCGCGAGTTGAAGAACGCCTCCCACAGCAACGGGTTGCCAAAGCCGCCCCAGTACACCTCGATGCTGCCGTTCGGCTGCGAAGTTGCCTGCGGCGCTCCGCCGACCCGCGCCATGCCGAGGTTGCGCGGCGCCCCCCACTTGCCGCTGATCCCCCGGCTCGCCGCCCACAGGCAGCCGTTGGTGCCCTTCCAGAACACGGCGGTGAGTCCGGGCGAGGAGGTAACGACCGATGGCGGCGAGGCCAGGTCGCCACCGAGACCCTGCGGCCCGTTCCAGCCCGATCCTGGAGTGAACTGACCGTGCCAGAGATGATCGTCGACCGAGCCGCGCCAGAACACGTCGATGACGCCGCCGGTCGAGGACACGGCGCGCGGGCTCGACCCGAGTATCCCCATCATCGTCAGCCGGCGCCGGGAGGCCAGCTTGCCATCGAGCCGGTAGTAGCTGACCCAGAGATAGCCGGCCCGGTCTTTGTAGAACACAGCGGTCTGCGTTCCGGTCCAGACCGCCGACGGCGCCCCGAACGCGTCGGCCCCGGTCGCGACGGGCTTCGTCCATCCGCTGGGGTTCCTGCGGCCGCCTCCCGGGCCAGCACCGCGCCTGGGCGGCTCCCTGGCCAGCCACAACTGCTTGCCGCTGCGCACGTAGAACGCCAGCACGGCCCCGTCCGGCTGCCTCACCGCCGGCGTCTGCTGCGAGGTCAGCGCGGCGGCGCCGGCCCTGACGTTCAGGAAGTCGACGTCGATGTTGAGCCGGTCCCCGCCGTACCTCCTGGTCACGTTCCCGCGGAACTGATGGATCCGCCGGTGCCTGGCCCATTGGCGCGTGAGCAGATTGCGGTCCCGGGTCGTCCGCGACCCGTTCCACAGCGCGTCGAAGATGATGTCAGGCATGGCGTAGTGGTGATTGCGGTACTGCCGGGCCAGGTCCACGATCCCGGAGTCCGAGCTGCTGTAGACGCCTGACCGGTAACCGAGCCGGTGCACCATGCGCGTCCAGGCCGACAGGAACCTCAGCGCGTGCACGCGCGAGCGCGGTCCGTACGCCTCCATGTCGTAGTACAGCGGCGTGTGCGGCCCGAACCCAAGCCTCCTGGCCGCACCGACCGCGTCGACGGCCGCCGCCCGGCCCTGCTGGTCCGGACGCCCGAGCTCGCCAAACGCGGCCTGCGGCCCCGCGTACAACGGCATGAACCGCCAGCCGTACTGCGCCTGCCGGCGCACCCAGCCAGGGCCCAGGTTCGGCTGGGCACAGGCCCGGTCGGCTCCCCCGATATAGATCCCGACTGCCCGGTACGGCGAACGCCGTCGCCATGCCCGCATATACCGGCTGCTCGGCGCCGAACAGGAATCGAACCCGAGCCCGGTATAGCTGGTCACCGTGGCCGGCAGCGGCGGCCTGGCCATCGGGTAATGCATGTGCGGCGCCCGTCCGCCGGCCGGCTCGGCGGTCCCGTCCAGGCTGGGCGCGTCGATCGTCGGCGCGGGCAATTTCGCGCTCGCCAGGATCCGGTCAACCAGCTTCGGGTCGGCGTCGAACGTCGCGGTGATCACGATCCCGGGCGCCCGAACCGCAACCTGCCGGGCGACCAGCTCTTCGACGCTCGTCCGGTCAACCCTGGCCGGCCCGGGCTCGATCAGGATCGACTCGGTCGTCCCGATCAGCCAGCTCGGGCAGGACTGATTTCTGCTAGGCGTCCCCAGATACACGGCGTGCACGTCAAATCGCACGCACCCGCCAGCGCTGCTATCAATCACCGGCCAATCCGCAGGAACCTCAAAGCGATACCCGAGGTAATTAACAACCCGCAGCCCGCCGCCAACCGAATCCGCATGCGAACTAGCAACCGCAGGCAACATCGGACCGACCCCGGCCAGCACGCACAGCACGGCGGCAACCGCGGTCCACGCGGCCCGATGCCGCCTGCTAACCCCCCGCTGATCTGCCCGCATCCGGCATCACGCCGTCCAGCCACAGCTTCCCCCCGAAATCAACGGCAAGCCCGTCGAGCAATTTGCCATTGCATTGCACTATCGCGAGAATTAGCTTAATGAATTCCCGTGCAAAAAGAGACTAGCCGCTATCCGTGCCCTTTAGAAAACGACTCGCCGAATAGGCTAGTTGAAACGCTCATCGCACTCATTCCCTGGACAGCAGCCAGCGATCCGCAGAGGGGTCGTGGCACAACCGGAATCCCACGGCCGGCACGTTCCGGCCCGGCGCGGCCGTAACCCGCCAGCACCGCCACTCACTCGGCAGATGATCGTGTTCGTAGAAGTCGCCGGGGACGGAGCGCCCGCCTGGAGGCCCGGCCGGGTCCTCAGCCACATCGGACCCGGCCGGACGCTCTATCGAGCCGCCCTCCCCCGGTCTCTCGACGATGGAGATCACCGTGTAAAGGCGGCCCCGCCACACAAATCTCGATGGCCGTCCGTCGTGCATCTGTACCTGAGCCGGCTCTGGCCGCGCCGCCGCGTTCACCCGTCAGTCCCCTGGGATCAGGCGACGAGGTCTCCCGGCCAATGCCCCCAGTTGCCGCTGGCACCCGTCGCTCCTGCGCTACCCAGGGGAAGACAGGCAGCCGTTCTCGCTGATTCGAAAATATATTCGGATCCATTCGAACGCAACCCAAACGACAAGAAAGGTCGTTCGGTAATAGAGGATCTGCCTGCGACTACAAGATCCCGGCATAATGCCGTATCATGCGGCGTCGCGTCATCCGGCGCCGGTCAAACCCGCCGGATCACGCCTCGGCGTATCCAGGCATGTCGAAATCGGCCAATAGCTCGCGGACACTGCCGGCAATGCGCTCAATGGCCGCTTCGTCATCTTTCGTGGCAGCGGTGATCGCCTCATCCATCCAGGCCGCGACCTGCGGCATGTGCTCAGGCGCCAACCCGCGGGTCGTGATCGCCGGGGTACCGATCCGCAGGCCAGACGGGTCGAATGGCTTGCGCGGGTCGAAGGGCACCGTGTTGTAGTTGACCTCGATGCCGGCCCGGTCCAGCGCCTTGGCCGCGGGCTTTCCGGCGATCTCCTGCGGGGTCAGGTCGATCAGGATCAGGTGATTGTCGGTGCCGCCGGAGACCAGGTTGTACCCGCGCTCGATCAGCGCATCCGCCAGTGCCTTCGAGTTCGCCACGATCTGGTGGGCGTAACCGCTGAAGCTCGGGTTGGCCGCCTCCTTCAGCGCGACCGCGATCGCGGCCGTCGTGTGGTTGTGCGGCCCGCCCTGCAAGCCAGGGAACACGGCCTTGTCGAGCGCCGAAGCGTGATCTGCATCGCTCATGATCATTGCCCCGCGCGGGCCGCGCAGGGTCTTGTGCGTGGTCGTGGTGATCACCTGCGCGTGCCCGACCGGCGACGGGTGCGCGCCGCCCGCGATCAGCCCGGCGATGTGCGCGATGTCAGCGACCAGGATCGCGTCGATTTCCCTGGCGATCTCGGCGAACGCGGGGAAGTCGATCGTGCGCGGGATCGCGGTGCCGCCGCAGTAGATCAGCTTCGGCCGCTCGCGCCGGGCCAGGTCCCTGACCTCGTCGAAGTCGATCCGGCCGGTGTCGGCCCGCACGCCGTACTGTACCGACCTGAACCACTTGCCGGTCGCCGAGACCGACCAGCCGTGGGTAAGGTGCCCGCCCATCGGCAGCGACATGCCCATCATCGTGTCGCCCGGCGTCAGGAACGCCAGGTAAACGGCGAGGTTCGCGGGCGAGCCCGAGTACGGCTGGACGTTGGCGTGGTCGACGCCGAACAGCGCCTTGGCCCGCTCCTTCGCCAGCGTCTCCAGCGGATCGATGAGCTGCTGGCCCTCGTAGTACCGGCGGCCAGAATAGCCCTCCGAGTACTTGTTGGTCAGCACCGAGCCGGCCGCCTCGAGCACCGCCAGCGAGACGTAGTTCTCCGACGGGATCATGCGCAGCTTCTCGTACTGGCGCTTCGCCTCGGCCTGAATTAGGTCGGCAACTTCTGGGTCCTCGGCAACCACGTGCGGAACCGGCGGCTGATGCATGGCTCTCCTCCCGACCAAGGCTGTTTTGATCAAGCCCACTATCCCGACCAAGGCTGTCTGAGCATTGACCATACCCGGACCGGCCGTAACTTCATGTCCCGCTAGCCTGTCCTTAGCCTCGCGAACGAATTGGAGACGGATGCGCATCGGGCAGATCGCCATCGACACCACGCCGCTGCGCACCAGCAAGGACTTCCGGCTGCTATTCATCGGAAGGGTCGTCACCCAGGCCGGCAACGCCATCGCCATGACCGCCGCTAACTGGCAGATCTTCGGCCTGACCCACTCCTCGCTCGCCGTCGGGCTGCTCACGCTCGCGGACAGCGTCGGCATGTTCGCCGGCCTGCTGGTGGGCGGCGTCCTGGCCGACCATAACGACCGGCGCAAGGTCATGCTGGCCGCCCGGACCCCGCTGGTCGCACTCGCGGCCCTGCTCGTGCTCAACAGCCTGCTCGCTCATCCGCTGCTCTGGCTGATCTACGTCCTGGTCGCGGGCATGGGCACCCTTTCGGGCTTCGCCTCCCCCGCCTCGACCGCCGCCATCCCTGCGGTGATCAGTTCGGACCAGATGCCAGCCGCCGCCGCCCTGAGCGCCATGAGCGGCCAGCTCGGCACTCTCGGCGGGCCCGCCCTGGCCGGGATCCTGATCGCCGGCCCTGGCCTGCCGGTCTGCTACGGCATCGACACCGCGTGCCTGGCGATCTTCGGCGTCACGCTCTACTTCCTCCGGCCGCTGCCGCCCTCCGGCGGGGGGATCGTCCCCCCTGGCCAGCACGGCGCCACCAGCCGACCAGGACTGCGGTCGCTCGCCGAAGGCCTGCGGTACGTGCTCAGCAACCCCGTCGTCGCTGGCATGCTCGCGGTCGACACCAGCGCGATGATCTTCGGGATGCCCGCCGCCCTGTTCCCAGCGATCGCCCGCGACCATTTCCACGGCGGCTCGGCCACCTTCGGGCTGCTCGTCGCCGCCCCCGCCCTCGGCGCGATTATCGGAGCGGTGACCAGCGGCTGGACCGGACGGCTGCGCCGACCCGGCGTCGTCGTGATCTTCGCGGGCCTGGCCTGGGGAGCCGCTATCGTCGGCTTCGGGCTCAGCACCAGCCTGATCCTGGGCTTGGTCTTCCTTGCCCTCGCCGGCATGTCTGACCTGGTGTCCGAGGTACTGCGCAACTCACTGCTGCAGATCTACACCCCGGACGCGCTGCGCGGCCGGGCCACGAGCCTGTACCTGGCTCAGGTCACCACGGCCCCGTCGATCGGCAACGTCGAGGCGGGCGTCGTCGCCCAGCTCGTGTCGACGACGTTCTCGGTGGTCAGCGGCGGGCTGATCTGCGTGGCCGGCGCACTGCTGCTCGGCGTGCTCAACCCGGCCCTGCGCCGGGCCAAGTTCAGCGGGCCCGAACCAGCCGACGCGGTATCAGCTAACGACGGCCCAGTCGACCCAGACCCAACCGGCGGAGCCCCGCCCGACGGTCAGCAAGTACCTGCCTGACCACGTTGCGCCCGGGAATCCCGGTGACCCCGCCCCCGCCGTGAGTCGACGATCCCGCCTGGTACAGCCCGCGGATCGGCGTCCGCAGGTCCGCGTACCCGGCTGCCGGTCGCGCATGGAACATTTGCCCCGCAGAAATTTCACCGTGAAAAATGTTTCCGCCGATTAGCCCGTATTTCTTCTGCATGTCATCCGGCCCGATGACCTGCGAGCGCAGGATCGACGCGGTGAACCCGGGGGCGACCAGCTCCATCCTGGCGATCATCCGGTCGCAGTAATTGTCCATTTCCGCCGCGTGCGGCTTGTCGGCATAGGTGTGCGGCACCCACTGGGTGAACATCGACATCACGTGCTCGCCGGGCGGCGCCAGCGAGTCGTCGAACACGCTCGGAATGCAGATGTCGGCGAACGGCCACTGCGACGGGTAGCCCTTGACCGCGTCCTGGAAGGCGTTCTCGATGTCGTCGAGGCTCTCGGCCAGCACGATCGTGCCGCCGTGGACCTGCGGATCGAAGTCCGGGTGGCTGGTGAACGTGGGCAGCCGGTCGAGCACGAAGTTCATCTTCACCGTGCCGCTGCGGCTCTGCCACGCCTTGATGTCTTCGACGAACTCCGCCGGCAGGGCACCGGAATCAATCAACTGGAGGAAAGCTATCTGGGGATGGACGGTAGTGATCACGGTTGCCGCGCTGAGCTGCTGATCATCATCTAGCACCACGCCGGTCACCCGGCCATTGCTGGTCGTGATAGCGGTGACCGGCGATTCGGTCCTGATCTCGGCGCCGAATGAGCGAGCCGCGGCGGCGAGCGCGGCCGTGACACCGCCCATGCCGCCGCGCGGGAAGCCCCAGGCCCCGGCCTGTCCGGCGGTGTCGCCGATGTGGTGGTGCAGCGTGACGTAGCCGGTTCCGGCGCTGCGCGGACCGGCCCACATGCCGATCACGCCGGAGACGGAGAGCAGCCCGCGCAGCGCGTCGCTCTCGAAGTACTGATCGAGCAGGTCAGCGATGCTGCTGGTCATCAGCCTGGTGATGTCGACGGCCAGCCTGGTGTCGACGTTCCTCAGATGCCGCAGCAGCGCGGCCTGGCCGAGCAGATCCGACGGCTTCCTGGAGCCGAGCTTGGGCGGGATCTGGTGCAGCAGCGGCCCGAGGATGGCAGCGATCTTGGCCAGCTTCGCCTCGTAGACCGGATAGTTGCCGGCGTCGCGGGCGGAGAACTTGGCGATCTCCTGGTGTCGGGGTTCTGGTTCGCCGGGCATTCGCAGGTAGCGGCCGTCGCGGCGCGGGGAGAAATAAGGCCCTTGCGGATAGACGTGATAGCCGTGCCGCTCAAGCCCCAGGTCGGCGACCAGGTCAGCCGGCAGCAGCGAGACAACGTAGGACAGCGATGTGATCGTGTACTTCCGGCCGAACGGGTGCTCGCTCACGGCCGCCCCGCCCACGATCCCCCGGCGCTCGCACACCAGCGTCCGCAGTCCGGCCTTGGCCAGGTAGGCGGCAGCGACAAGCCCGTTGTGGCCGCCGCCGACGATCACCACATCCCAGTCTTCTGCCACGCGCGCTCCTCACAGTGCTGCCCAAACAAACTGTCAGACCCGCCTGGCAGGATTTCATCCAGGTCAAGGGAAAGGAAACGATGACTCTTTCGAAGTTCACGGGCAGCTCCGACTTCACGATTAGCCCACAAGGCCCATTCTCGCTCAAAGAGGCCGCGACCTTCGGGTTCGGCCAGCGGGCCGGTGCCGACTGGGACGAAGTTATGCGGCTGGCGTTCTGCGTCGACGGCTACCGCAGCCAGGTCGGCGTCGAGGTCAGCCAGGACGCGAACGGTGGCGTGCACGGGTCCGTCTCCGGGGCCGCCGACCTCGACGTGGTCCGCGGTCAGGTCGCCCGGGTGCTGTCGCTCGACCACGACGGCACCGAGTTCGTCAAGGTCGCCGAGCGTGATCCGGTGATCGCCCGGCTGCAGCAGGCCGCACCCGGGCTGCGGCCGCCGCTGTTCCACTCCCCTTACGAGGCCGCGGCCTGGTCCGTGCTTAGCGCCCGGCGCCCGGTCCGGCAGATGATGACGATCAGGCAGCGACTGAGCGAGGCCCACGGGACCACGTTCGAACTGGCCGGCCAGCAACTGGCGGCGTTCCCGCTGCCGGAGGCGCTGCTAGCGGTCACGTCGTTTCCTGGCATCCCCGCCGACAAGCTCGATCGGCTGCACGGCGTAGCCAAGGCGGCACTGGCCGGCGAACTCGACGCCGCCACCTTGCTCGAGCTCGGCCCGGACGAGGCGATGACCCGCCTCCAGCAGATCAAGGGCATCGGCCCGTTCTACAGCTCACTGATCGTGATCAGGGGCACCGGCTTTGCCGATGTCCTGCCGCTCGCCGAACCCAAGGCACTCGCCCTGACTGCCAGCCTGTACGACCTGGACGAACCGGTCTCCGAGACGAAGTTCATCGAACTAGCGCAGGCCTGGCGCCCGCTGCGCACCTGGGCCGTCGTCCTGATCCGCGCCGCCGGCCCGCGAATCCTGGCCGAGCCCCCAGCAACAATCAAGCCCGCCAAGCCACCCCGAGTCCTCATTGCCAGCTAACACGCTGGACGTGGCCGCACGCGTTGCCGGAGGTACGCGCACGGGTCAGCAATGTCGCCGGGACCGGCCAGCCACGACCCGCACGGGTCAGCACCGTCGTCAGCCCCGCGACGCACACAGCATTGTCGGCCCGCACGCGTTGCTGGAGGTACGCACACGGGTCAGCAATGTCGCCGGGACCGGCCAGCCACGACCCGCACGGGTCAGCAATGTCGTCAGCCCCGCGGCCTGATGGGCCGTGAACGCCGGCTTGCCCGAGCGGCTGAGGGCTGCTCCCTACTCCCAGAGCCAGCTGGCTACCTGACCGCCTTCGACTTTGATCGTCCCGGCTGGGGTTTGGGCGTCGCGCCAGATTGTGTAGCAGCCGGCGGCCAGGCCCGGGTACACGGCGGCGTACACCTCCGCGTCACCCGGGCCTGACGGTGCCGCGTGCCGACCTGCCGTGCGCCGGCCGGTCGCGCTCTGGTCGACGCGGCGCTCCCTGACGATCGAGTGCGTGCGCGGTCCGGCACCGGGCCGGCTGATCTCGATCTCGGTACCGGACAGTTCGGCCGGCGCGTACAAGATCAGCGCGCCGACCTCACCGCCGATGTCGAGCACCACGCAGTCCTGATTGCCGACCTCGTGATCACCGGACCAGTGGTTCGCCAGCCCGTTCTCGCCCAGCCCGCGCTCACCCAGCCCGCGCTCACCCAGCCCCTGCTCAGCCAGCCCGATCTGAATCAGCCCGAGCTCACCCAACCCGAGCTCACCCAGCCCGTCGACGCCCAGCTTGTGGACGCCTGACTCGTGAACACCCGGCCCGTGGCCCGCCAGCTCGCGGACCGCGGGCTCGAGGTCTCCGGGCGCGTGACTGCCCGGTCCGTGACCGGCTGGCCCGTGGCCGTCGCCTAGCTCTCCAGACACGCTCTCGTGCATGGTCGACCAGGCCGTTAGGACGGGTTGTTGTAGCCGTCGTAGGGGACGCCCATGTACGGGAACCGGCTTAGCGGCTTGTTCGTCACGCTCGCCCCGGTCAGGCCGTCCGTCAGGATCTTGGCGACGCCGTCGACCTTGTATTTCGGGTCGACGAGCGGGTAGGTGACGCCCGCGATCGCCCGCAGTTCGATCGTGACGACGTCATCTTCGATCCGCCGGCCGTTCGGGAAGCCGGCCAGGTCGCCGCCGACCACGCCGAGCGGGCTGAACTTCGGCGACCGCCTCGGCGTTGGCGGGATCGAGGTGTTGAGCCTGAGCATGTCGGCCTGCACCTTGCCGGTGAAGTTGGTGAAGCCCTTGATCAGGCCGCTCGGGATGCCGGTCAGCAGGATCGCCTCCAGGTCCAGGCGGGGCTTGCGCGACGCGTCGAGCTTGGCCAGGTTCGGGAACGCCCCCGGGTACAGGATCGGCAGCAGGTTCGCCAGCTCCGGATTCGCGACGTAGTGCGCGAACTGCTTGTCGTGAGCTGGTGGCTGCCGGTTCCAGAAGTCCTTGTCCTCGAGCGCGATCAGCACCTCGTTCACCAGCGGGTTGCCCAGCCGCGAGACCTGCCTGAACGGCCCGGTCGGCCAGCCGTCGCCGCCGTCCTCGTCCGCGATGTGCACCTTCTGCCTGCTCGCCGTCGTCCAGACGCCGATCGTGGGGCGGCCGCGCCGCACCAGGTCCGAGATCGGCACCTGAATCGCGATCGAGTGCACGTTGAGCCGGTCGGTCGCGTTGACGCCCGGGGCGGCCTTCAGCCCGGCCATCTTGCCGAACAGGTTCGCCTCCTGGAACGGCCGCAGGTTAGCCAGGTCGAAGATCGAGCCGAGGTCGACGTAGAACTGCTCGGCTCGCTGGCCAGCGAATACCCGGCGATTGCCCGGCAGCGGGCGCACGGCCTTGCTGCCCAGGTTCTTCTCGTAGTTCGGGGTCGACAAGATGCCCACGTTGCACGGCGGGCAGGGCAGATTCCGGCCGAGCAACTGACTCCCGCGCCGGTCGACTCTGGTCACCGAGTAGGACTGCTTGCTGTTCCAGGTCGGGTCGCTCAGCGACTTGATCGGCCCGGTGTTGTACAGGAAGCTGTGCGGCGTGGTCAGCCGGGTCTTGAAGCGGAACTGATAGGTGATGTCCGGCCAGCCGTCGCCGTCATTGTCGATGTTGATCTCATAGAGCACGCCGTCGCCGAACTCGTAGAAGTTCGGGCCGCCCGCCGGCGTCTCAAGCGGAATGTAGTTGGCAACCATCGTGACCATGTTCGGCCGGTCCTGGCTGACGAACGCGTACAGGTCGGTGCTGTCAGCCACCGGATCCTTGGAGATCCCCGGAGCTTCGCGATGGGAGGACACGGCTAGCTCACCTGCTTCCGGCTCGCCCGGACGATGCGTTCGGCGAGGTCCTTGTCCCTCAGGTGCACCTGGGTCGTGCCTGAATACAGCTCGACGTGACCGGTGCTGGCATCGCGGACGTACGCCACGACCGGGTGCGGTCCGCCGTCGTGTCCGTCATCGTGCCCGGCGTCGTGCCCGGATTCGCGGCTGCCGTGCTCCGAGTCATTCGCTGCCAGCGCCGGGCCTGCAAGGCCGGTCAGCGCGGTCGCGGCGATCCCCGCAGCCCCGATTCCGGCCGCCCCCCGCAGCACCGACCGGCGCGACGCCGGCTGGCCGGATTGGTCAGTTGACATAGCGGTCCCCCTCAGTTGCTCGTGCGCGACAACCTATCGAGTACGGACGACTACTGTAAGTAACATCACCGGCCTGGTGCTTAACGTTTCCCCGCTGGTTCCTTTGGACGGCCTTGTCGGCGTAGCATTAACCGCTTTGGCTGCGAAGGACGGAATAATGCGGAATCCAACGGCGAAACTAGGCAAGAAGATCGGTGTCTTCGCAGTCGCCTGTTCCGCCGTCCTGACCTGGCCAGTGCCCGCGATCGCGGCTAGCCGGGCCACCGCGACGATCACGATCGACGGCCGCCGTCCCGGCCCGGTGTTCGACGGGATCGGTGCGATCAGCGGAGGCGGCGGCAACTCCCGGCTGCTCATCGACTACCCGGCGAAGCAGCGAACCCAGATCCTCAACTACCTGTTCGGTCCGGGCGGCGCCGACCTGCAGATCCTGAAGCTGGAGATCGGCGGCGACGCCAACTCCTCCGACGGCGCCGAGCCTTCGGTCGAGCACAGCCGGGGCCAGATCGACTGCCAATCCGGCTACGAATGGTGGCTCGCCAAGCAGGCACTCGCCCGCAACCCGCGCATCAAGCTGTACGGCCTGCAGTGGGCCGCGCCCGGCTGGGTCTCCTCAATCTGGAGTCAGGCCGACATCGGCTACGTGATCGACTGGCTGAACTGCGCCAAGTCGCACGGCCTGACGATCAGTTACCTGGGCGGCTGGAACGAGCACGGATTTAACATCCATTGGTTTGAAAGCATGCGCCGGGCTTTGGACGTCCATGGCTATAAGTCGGTCCGGCTCGTGGCAGCCGATGCCCACCCCCCGGCCGGGCGATATCTGCCATCGACGGCCTGGCGGGTGGCTGCCGCGGCCGCGCTGCACCCAAAGTTCCTGGCCGCGATCAGCGTGCTCGGTGCCCATGACACCTGCGGCATCCCGACTCTGGGCTACCGCTGCGAGTCAACGCCCATAGCCCGACGGCTCCGGCGGCCGCTGTGGGAAAGCGAGCTCGGCACCCTCGACGGCAACACCGGCGCCGCGAACATGACCCGTTCGATCAATCACGGTTACTTCCAGGCCGGGATCACCGGTTACGTCGAGTGGCCGCTGCTGGACTCGATGCCGTCCGGCCTGCGCTACGAGAACCGCGGCCTGGTCACCGCTGACCTGCCCGGCAGCGGTTACTACCACGCCAACCGGATCATCTGGGCGATCGCCCAGACCACTCAGTTTGTTCAGCCCGGCTGGCGCCACGTACTCGGCGCGAACGGCGTCTTTGACTCGGGCAGCTACGACTCCTACGTCTCCCCTGACCACAGGAACTGGAGCCTGGTCGCCGAGAACACCGGCCGCTTTCCGCATCAGCTTCTCGCCGATCAGGTCATCACCGTGCGGCTGACCGGCGGCCTGCAGTCCGGCCTGGTGCAGGTGCGGGCAACCAACCTGCTCTCGGCCAACCCGGCCAGCTGGTTCGTCCGGCGCGCCGACCTGCACGTGTCGAACGGCGCCTTCTCCTACGAGATCCCGCCCGGTTACGTGGTGAGCTTCACCTCCGCGACCGGCCAGTCCCGCGACCACACCGCGATCCCCGCCGCCCGCCCGCTCCCGCTGCCGTACCGGGCCAGGCCCGACGGGAGCGCCGAGGCGTGGGGCCTGGCCAGCCAGGAAGGCGCATTCATCTACCGGCGCTGCCTGTCTGGCCAGAAGGGCGTGCCAGGTCAGCAGGGCGGGTGCATCGAGCAGCTCGCCGGCTCCCAGCCGGTCTGGTGGCGGGTCCCGGCGCCGGAACTGCCCCTGCCCTATGCCATCGTCGGCTCGCCCGGCTGGGCCAACTACACGGTGTCAGCGAAGGTGCTGTTCACGACCGGGCAGGGCACCGTGCGCCTGATCGGACGGTTCGGAACCCAGGGTTCGGACGCGGGCAGGTTCACCGGATACGAATTTGACCTGCACGCGAATGGCCGGTGGGTGATTGCCCGCGACTCTGCCGCCAGGGGCGCGCTGGTCCTCGCGTCCGGGCAAGTGCCGTCGGTCAAGCCGGGCCGCTGGCATGCGATCGCGTTCGGCTTGCACGGACCCGAGCTTCGCGGCTACCTGAACGGCAAGCTGCTCACGCAAATCAGGGACGGCCGGTACTCCAAAGGGCTCGCCGGCATCGGCTCGAACTGGACCAGCGTGCAGTTCAGCGGGCTGACGGTCCGGTGAGGTAGTCGTCCTGGCTGATCGCGTAGACGCCGACCGGCCGGGTGGTCCCCGGATCGACGGTGCACCGGTCGAAGCTCATCCCGAGCTTGATCATGACTCGCTCCGAGGCGTCGTTGCCGACCTGGAAGATGCTGACGATCCGCTCGATGTCACAGGTGATCAGGCCGAACCGAAGCGCCGCCGCTGCCGCCTCGGTCGCGATGCCCTGACCCCAGAACGGCCGTCCGAGCCGCCAGGCGATCTCGACCGTGGGCATGAGCTCGGGAAGGAAGTACGGCACGGTCAGCCCGGTGAAGCCGGCCAGTTCGCCGGTCTGGCTCACCTGCACCGCGAACAACCCGTATCCGCTGTGGTCCCACTCGCGCTCGATCCTGGCGATCCCGGCCCGGGTCTGGTCGAGATCGCGCACGGTGCCGTCGCCGATCCAGCGCATGACCTCAGGGTCGGAGTTGAACCTCGCCATCGGCTCGACGTCGCTCTCCTGCCAGCGCCGCAGCACAAGCCTGGCCGTACGCAGCGTCGTCACGCTAACGCACAATAACTACAAATGGACACGCGCGAGATATAAGCCACGGCGATAGGGGCCAGATGACTAACCACGCAACCGACCGGCCGGAACTGGTGCTGGCGGCAGAACGACTGGCCCGCCAGCTGGGCTTTCCGCTGACCAGGGAGGAGGCGGGGCCTGAGCGGCACTCAGCCTGCATGCCTGGGGTCGGCCGGTTTCTCGCGATGCTCTCCGCCGGGGCTAACTCGATCGGCGAACTGGGCACCGGGTCCGGCGTCGGCACGGCGTGGATGGCCAGCGCACTGCCGCCGGACGGCAGGCTGGTCACCGTCGAGATCGAGGCGAGCCAGGCTGAGGCGGTCAGGCCGTTGTTCGCCGCCGATCGGCGAGTCGAGGTGATCATCGGGGATGCCAGGGCTGAGGTGGCTACCCGCGGCCCGTTCGACCTGCTGTTTGCCGACTGCGGGATCAGGGACCACGAGTCCTTTAACAGCCTGGTCGATCTGCTGAGGATCGGCGGCCGGATCGTGATGGACGACGTCACGCCGGTCGCGGCTCAAGCTCCGGACGTGCCGATGCTGGCCCAAGGCCTCAAGCGCAGCTTCTTCGCCAGCCCGAGGCTGGTCAGCACCGAGGTAGTGCTGACCGACCTCGCGAACTCTCTGCTGGTGGGAACCAGGATCAGCTAGCGCCGCAGCGCTAGAAGCTCCCGCAAAATTTATACCTAAAAGCCGTTGTCCTAAGCGTGCGCGTTGCAGGCCAGGTTAGTCGTCGGCGCGCCCTTCGCCACCCACGGCCACGCGGTGCCGCAGAAAGATAGGTACGGCACGTTCGGCAGCAGGTTCTTGTTGTAGACGAACACGATGTAGTTACCTACGTCGTAGGTGTGCGCCGGCTGGCCGAATGCCCCGTCCAGGCCTTCCTTGGTCAGGCACAGGTTCCCGCAGTGATGGTTCTGGATCCAGACCACGAAGTTCGCGTAGTGCTTGGTCGGGTCGAACCAGTCCTTGTTGTTCTCGAAGTTCGTGGTGAGGACATAGTTCTGGTAGGTCCGGATCGGCCGGACGTTCACCTCGCCGCCGGTCTCGGCGGTGATGCTGCTCGCGTTCCAGTACCCGCCCAGGCCGTAGGTGAGATGGTGCTCCTGCAGCCAGCTAGCGACCACGTGATTCGGGTTCGGTTTGGCTGGATGGGACGCGTTGCTGATCAGGAAGCCGGCGAAGACGACGCCTAGCACCGCCAGCGCCGGGGTCAGCCCGAACTTGATGACCCGGCCGCCGAGCGCCCGGCCCGCCACTACCGCGCCCAGCGGCAGCAGGCCGACGATCTCGTTCGAGTCCGGCTTGGTGCCGAGAAGGTAAGCGCCGAACACGACGATGAAAGCCACCGTGAGCATCTGGAGGATCATGTCCTCCTCGACGTAGAACCGGCGGATCACCGCCGCCAGCGCCCACACCACCAGTGCCACGCAGATCAGGTGCAGGAACGCGTTGATCGCGCCGCCGCCGACGACCAGCCCGAAGAAATCGGCGCCGAAGATCAGCAGAACGTTCTCGAGTTTCGTCCAGAACAGCGCGGAAACTTGATCGGGCGTGCCGAACGCGGCGATCGGCGTCCTGACGTAGAAGCCGCCAGCCTCGGAGACCAGCTTGAGCACGACCCGGGCGAAGCCGACTGACAGCGCCGCGCCCACGACCAGCGACAGGTCATACCACTGGGCGGCCCACGGCCCGCGGCGCCGGTACATCCGGACCGCGCAGACGGCCGCGATCGGCAGCGTGCCTTCGACAAGCACCAGGGCATCGGCGATCGTCGCCCAGGTCAGCAGCACCGTGACCAGGATCGGCAGCCACCAGCGGGGCCGCACCCGGTCCAGGATCAGGTAGATAAGCAGCAGCGGCACGTGCGTGCCGGTGTGGTCAGGGCTCGACATCAGCAGCGCGGTCGCCGGGCCGAGCGGCGGGGCGAGCATGATGCCGACTGCGATGAGTCCCCTGGTCCAGCCTTCGCGGCCGGTGGCCCGGCCCTTGGCCAGGAAGCCGGCCATGACGGTCTGCAGGAAGTAGCTCATCGCGGCGGCGATCGGCACCGTGTCGCCGCTCAGGCCCTTGACGAATTCGACGAGCGCGTACTGGGGAACCTCGGTGGTGTAGAACGACACGTCCGAGAGCGACCAGCCGTGCAGCAGGATGTTGCCGTGCAGCATGTCCCAGCCCTGCAGGGCCTGAGAGGCGCCTTCGGAGATCTCCGGCATCGTCCGCGCTTGCAGCAGGTAAGCCACCGCGAGCAGCAGGAGGCCGATCGCCAAGATGGCCGGCTGGGCGTACTTCTGCTCCCTCAGCCCCGAGAACCTTGAACCAGACGATTCCTTGGCCGGCTCGCGATCGGCTTCTGACGGTACATCTGGCGGCAGTTCCACCTCAGAGGATGTGGTCACAGTACTTCCTGGGTCACGACTTCCTGGGTCACCAGCGGAGTTGGGATGCGGATCAACCGCGCCTGGCACGACATCAGCTGTAGCTAGCTCGACCGCGGTGGGCGCAAAGCCTCTCGGCCCTTTGACGGACCGGCTCGCCGGGCCCATCGGGTTCACATCATACTCATCGGGTTCGATGGCTTACATCCTTCTCGCTCCACCCCATTACAAGCGGAGTGTCCGGCTTGATAAGGAGTACCGCCGATGGCTGCATCTGCTGTCGCCCCGCGAGAGTATCCGGCCCAACCCGGGTCGCAGCTCATAACCGCGCGATTAAGACGCACAATATGTGAAAGGATCGCCTGCCCGCGCGGTCGGAGCGGAGCCTGGGCGGGCATCGCCGTCGGCTGAGGCAATCTGTCGCCCCTGGTAGAGTTCTCACCTGGCGACGGGGCCGGCTTACTGGTCACGCGGACACCTGTACCCGGATCTGCTCGATCCGAAATATGGGGTCAGCCCGGGCGTTCGCTTTCCACCGCGAGCGGGCCAGCAGGTGCCGTAGCATGTCAGTCCTGCTTACTTCACCCCAAAATCTGACCGGAGGTACTCTCGGTGACGGCTTCTGGTGCTCAGAAAGAGTTCGCCCGCGACGTAGTCGTCGTCGGCGGCTGCGGGCACGTCGGGCTGCCGCTGGCGATCGCATTCGCCGACCGCGGATTGCAGGTTGGCATCTATGACGTTAGCGATGCAGCGGTCGCGACAGTCAGCGCTGGCGAGATGCCATTTGACGAAGCGGGCGCCGCCGATGTTCTCAAGCGCGTCGTTACCGAGGGAAAGCTTGAGGCCTCTGTCGACCCGGCAATTGTCGGATCAGCCGAGCATGTCGTGGTCGTGATCGGCACGCCGGTCGACGAGCACCTCAATCCGGACCAGGCTGCCATTCCAGAAGCGCTCGCCGAATTCACCGACCAGCTGCACGACGAGCAGATCCTCATTTTGCGCAGCACCGTCTACCCGGGCGTGACGGCCCTGGTCGAGAAGATGATCTCCAGGCTCGGCCTCGGCCTCGACGTGGCGTTCTGCCCCGAGCGGATCGCCGAGGGCAAGGCGATGACGGAACTCTTCGAGCTGCCGCAGATCATCTCCAGCCGGACCGACTCCGGTCTTGAGCGGGCCAGTGCCCTGTTCAGCCACCTGACCTCCACTTTGGTGCCAATGTCACCGGAGGAAGCCGAGCTTGCGAAACTCTTTACCAATGTGTGGCGGTACATAAAGTTCGCAACGGCAAATCAGCTTTACATGATGGCGAACGACCGTGGCCTCGACTTCGAGAAGATCAGGCAGGGCCTGACCCTCGACTACGCGCGGGCCGCCGACATGCCCGGGGCCGGCTTCGCCGCCGGGCCGTGCCTGTTCAAGGACACGATGCAGCTCGCGGCGTACAACAACAACAACTTCGCTCTCGGTCACACGGCGATGACCATCAACGAGGGCATGCCGTTGTACCTGGTGCACCGCCTTGAGCAGCAGTACGACCTGCGCAACATGACGGTCGGCATCCTTGGGATGGCCTTCAAGGGCGGCTCGGATGACATCAGGTCCAGCCTGTCCTACAAGCTGCGCCGGATCCTGGCCTTCAAGGCTGACGGCGTCCTGTGCACCGACCCGTACGTAAAGAACGATCCGCGCCTGGTGCCGCTGGACAAGGTGCTCGCCGACAGCGACCTGATCGTGATCGCGACCCCGCACCCCGAGTACCGCGACCTGGTCACGGACAAGCCGGTGGCCGACATGTGGAACGTGCTCGGTAAGGGCGTACGAGTGTGAGTGAGGTTCCTCGCATCTCGATCGTCATCCCGGCCTACAACGAGGGCGACGCGATCCTGCCCGTCCTTGACCGGATCTTCGAATCGGTACGGCTGTCCTGCGAGGTCCTGGTCGTCGTCGACAGCGAAGAAGACACGACGGTCGGGCCGGTCGAGGAGTACGCCCAGAAGGAGCCGAGGCTCAGGCACCTGGTGAACACCTACGGCCGGGGACCAGCGAACGCGATCAGGTTCGGCATCGACTCTTCGGCGGCGCCGGTCGCCGTCGTGACGATGGCCGACGGATGCGACGACGCCAGGCAGATCGATGACCTGGCCAGGCTGACCGAGCGCGGTGTCGCCGTAGCCGCGGCCTCCCGATACATGGCCGGCGGCCAGCAGGTCGGCGGGCCGTACCTGAAGAGCTGGCTGTCCAGGATGGCCGGGCGGTCGCTGCAACTGCTTACCCATACGGGAACTAGAGACGCCACTAACTCGTTCAAGGCGTATTCCACCGAGTTTGTCCGGTCCGTCGGCATCGACTCCAGAGACGGTTTCGAGATCGGCATCGAGCTCACTGCCAAGGCCAAGCGGATGCGCTTGCCGGTCGCCGAGATCCCCACCATCTGGCTCGACCGTCAGGCTGGCGTGTCCAACTTCAAGGTAGCCCGGTGGATTCCGAAATACCTGCGCTGGTACCGGTTCGCATTCGGCTCCCGACTGACTGCTGACCAGGTACGCGAGCGCATGTCTAAGAAGAGCAAGAAAGGTCAGTGATGGAGAAGGTTCTGGTCAGCGGGTCGGCTGGGTTCATCGGCGGGTATCTCGTCGAAGAGCTGCTCGGCCGTGGATATGAGGTTGTCGGGGTCGACAACTTTTCCAAGTACGGCCGAGTGAAGAAGTCCTACGACGACCACCCCCACTACCAGCTGGTCGAGGGGGACTGCCAGAACGTCGAGCTGATGACGGGCCTGCTCGAGGGCTGCGATCACTTCATCGCCGGCGCGGCGATGATCGGCGGGATCTCGTACTTCCACACTTATGCCTATGACCTGCTCGCCACCAACGAGCGGATCGTCGCGGCCTCCTGTGACGCTGCTATCGCTGCCCACAAGTCCGGGGCCGGGCGGCTGCGCAAGGTCACCTACATGTCGTCCTCGATGGTGTTCGAGAGCGCCGATCACTGGCCGTCGCACGAAGGCCAGGAGCGCGAGGTTCCTCCGCCGCTGTCGTCGTACGGCTTCCAGAAGCTCGCCGTCGAGTACTTCGCCCGCGCGGCCTGGGACCAGTACAAGCTGCCCTACACGATCGTGCGCCCGTTCAACTGCGTCGGAACCGGCGAGAGCAGGGCCCTTGGCGACGAGGAGATCCTGTCCGGCAACGTCCAGCTCGCGATGAGCCACGTCGTTCCCGACCTCGTGCAGAAGGTGATCAAGGGCCAGGACCCGTTGCACATCCTCGGCTCCGGTGACCAGGTCAGGCACTACACCTACGGCGCCGACCTGGCCAAGGGCGTCGTGACGGCGATGGAGCACCCGGACGCCACGAACGATGACTTCAACCTGTCCACCGCTCAGGGCACCACGGTGCGCGAGCTCGCCGAGTCGATCTGGCACAAGATCAAGGGCGACGAGGAGCTGCGGCTCATTCACGACGAGCCGTTCGAATACGACGTCCAGCGGCGTGTCCCGGCCACCGAGAAGGCCAAGCGGGTACTCGGCTTCGAGGCGCCGACCACCCTTGACCAGATGCTCGACGAGGTAATCCCGTGGATCGCCGACGCCGTCAAGGCAGGCACGATCTAGGCGCGTTTCGGCGCGTGCCCGTGGGCCGCCAGTGCTGCTGGACAGCACCGGCGGCCTTCGGCATTTCGGTCCGACCCCACCATTTCGATTACCTAGAGTAGCCAATGAGCACGGAGAGTTGCTATTCTCTCGTGCGTGATTAGGCGCCCGGCGAGTCTCGCCGAGGATCCGCGGGTGTCGGTGATCGTTCCGGCGTGTTCGGCCGGGAACTCGATCACCGGCGTCGTCGACCGGCTGTTCGAGGCGGTCACGCTGTCGTGCGAGGTGATCGTCGTTGTCGACGGCCTGACCGATCCGACGCTGCCGTTCGTCGTCGGCTACGCCGACTCAAGGCTGCGCTACCAGCTCACCAGGGAATGTCACGGAACGGCCGACGCGATCCGCTCTGGCCTGGCCGCGGCCCGCGCCAGCGTGATCGTGGTCACGACGCCCGATGGCGGCGATGACCTGCGGCAGATCGACGAGCTCACCCGGCTGGTCGAACGCGGCTGTGCGATCGCGGCGGCCTCCAGGTACGTGCGGGGCGGCCAGCTAGCTGGCGCGCCGTTCGTGCGCAGCATCGTGTCCCGGGGCGCCTGCCGGTCCCTGCAGTTGTTCACCAGGCTGGGCACGACCGACGCGACGAACTCATTCAAGGCGTGTTCGGCAGCGTTCGCCAAGCGGGCCGGGATCGACTCGCGCAACGGGTTCGACATCGGCATCGAGCTGACCGCCAAAGCCAGGCGGCTCCGGCTGCCGATCGCCGAGATCCCCACCATCGGCGTCGACCATCTCGGGTCCAGCCTCGCGATTGTCCGATCGATTCCCAGCTACCTGCGCTGGTACCTGTTCTGCTTCGGCCCGAGGCTGACGATGACGCAGCTGCGAGCGAAGGCGACGCAGTTGCCGCTCATGCGCTATTGCGACTAATTCGCAGCTTCTCTTAGACTGGCCTGACCGAACAGGTGAGCGAAAGAGGGATGCTTGATGGTTGCACTGACGGTACGCCTTGCGAGGATCCGCAACGGCCTGACACCGTCAGAGTGGGCCAGGATGGGCGGCTTGGTCGGCGTCATCGTCGCGCTGCACGTAGCCGGCTGGCTGATGCTGGCGGCGGCGGTTAGCGGTCACTACCACATCACGACTAAAGAGGTCTTCGGGTTCGGCACCGGGATCCTCGCCTACACACTCGGCATGCGGCACGCGTTCGACGCCGACCACATTGCCGCCATCGACAACACGACCCGCAAGCTGGTCGGCGACGGACAGCGGCCGCTTTCGGTCGGCTTCTTCTTCTCGCTCGGCCACTCGACGATCGTCTTCGTGCTCTCCCTGCTGCTGAACTTCGGCATCCGCGCGCTCGACAATCAGGTCCGCAACGGCGACTCGAACCTGCATCGGGTAACGAACCTGGTCGGAACGTCGGTCTCCGGCTTCTTCCTGTACGTGATCGCGGCGCTGAACGTCGTGATTCTCGTCGGCATCGTGCGGGTCTTCCGCGAGATGCGCTCCGGTCGCTTCAGCGACGGCGAACTCGATGCCCAGCTCGACAAGCGCGGCCTGATGAACCGGATACTCGGACCGCTGGCCCGCAAGATCGACGCGCCCTGGAAGATCTATCCGATCGGCGTCCTGTTCGGCCTCGGTTTCGACACCGCGACCGAGGTGGCGCTCCTGGTCCTGGCCGGCACCGCCGTGGCCAGTGGCCTGCCCTTCTACGCGATCTTGTCGCTTCCGATCCTCTTCGCGGCCGGGATGTGCCTGTTCGACACCGCCGACGGCTGCTTCATGAATTTCGCCTACGACTGGGCCTTCTCCCGCCCGGTCCGCAAGGTCTACTACAACATCACGATCACTGGCCTGTCGATCTTCGTCGCCTTCTTCATCGGCACCGTCGAACTGCTCGGCCTGCTCAGCCAGGAGTTCCGGCTTTCCGGCTCGTTCTGGACCTTCATGCAGGCCTTCAACATCAACAAGGCCGGCTACGTGATCGTCGCGGTCTTCGTAGTGGTCTGGGTCATAGCCCTGGCGATCTGGAAGTACGGCAAGATCGAGCAGAAGTGGGACCTAGCCGCCGCCGAAGCTCAGAAGTAGGGGGTCCTGGGGCGCAGGCCATCGGTGAAGACCGACAGTACGAGCGCCTGGTCCGTGTCCGGGCGGGAACGCATGGAGAAAAGCAGGCCAGACAGTACCGCCGTCAACTCGCCGGCGCCGATGTCGTTTCGGACGGCGCCGACGCGCTGAGCACGGGCGAGCAGCCAGGCGATCTCGGCCCGCAAATCCTCTGCGGCTGCGGTGACCGCCGGGCCGACGGCCACTCCGGCGCTGGCAAGAGCGTCGACCAAGTCTCGCTTGGGTGCGGCCTCGGCGGCAATGCGGTTCAGGAAGCCGAAGAAGGCCTCGCCTGGGTCAGCGGCGTCGCGAAGCGCGGCGCCTTCGCCCGACAGCCGCCGCAACTGGTCGTTCACGACCGCCTCGATCAGGCTCTCCTTGGTCGGGAAATGTCGATAGAGCGTGCCTGGCCCGACGCCAGCCCGCCTGGCAATCTCATCCAGCGGGACTGACAGGCCCTGCGCCGCGAAGGCGGACCTGGCGGCGTCAAGGACGAGTTCGCGATTGCGCCGGGCATCGGCTCGCAGCGGCCGGGCGCCAGGCATGTCACCTCCCGATCGGTGCATCCGCTAGAAGCGGGGCGATGTGTCCGGTATCGTGGGATCTAACCGGGGCGCTGTCTCCGATTATAGGTTCCCTGCCCGAGGAGGCCAGCAGATCATGTCATCCGCCCCGCGCTCTCCCCGCGAGACCGTCGAGCAGTTCCTGCGTGCCGCCGTCAGTGCGACCCCTGGCGACATGGCGGACTGCTACGCGCCCGAGGTGGAGATTGAGATGCCGTTCGCCGTGGCGACGCTGTACCCGGCGAGGATCACGGCGACCAGGGAGGAACTCCGTTCCCGCTTCCAGGCCGGGACCGCGCTCCGGAGGTACAAGAGCCTTTCTGATGTCACGATTCACCAGACCGCCGACCCCGAGGTCATCATCGCCGAGTACGAGCTTCACGGCGAGATGACCGCCACGGGTGTGCCCTTCTCGCTCCGGTACGCGATGGTCATCACGGTCCAGGGCGGCTGCATCGTCCGTTCCCGCGACTACACCGACCCGATCGAAGGGGCCCGGCTCCTGGGCAGGCTGCCCGAACTCCTGGCATCGCTGAGCTAGGTCGGGTGCTGACGGCTGCGCAGACCGCGCTCCTGGCCAGGGGCGCGGCGGACTGGCTGCTCGCGAGCTGCGGTGAGGATCCGGAAGACTATTCCTTGTACCACGGTCAGGCTGGCATCGTCCTCGCGCTGCACGAGGCCCATAAGCACTTCGGCGACGACCGATACGGCCGCGCGGTCGCGCGCGGTGCGGATGCGCTGAGCGAGCAGGTCGACGGCATTGAGAGCTGTTCGCTGTACTTCGGGCTCGCCGGCGTCGCGGTCGCGCTGCGGGCGCTTGGCCGGGACGAAGCCGCTGACCGCGCCTTGAGCCGAGTTCGCAGTCAGTTCGACGGGCAACGCTGGAACGAGATGTTCGAACTCTTCGCGGGCAACGCCGGGATCGGGCTCGGTGCGCTGTGCGCGGGCGATCTAGACCTGGCCGTAATGGCCGTGAGCCCGTATCTCACGACCGCCGACCGGACTCCTTGCGGCGTCAACTGGGCGGCACGGCCGTCTCCGCCGCGGTCCCACCACATCGCCCACGGCACGCTCGGCATCGTCTACGCGCTGGCTTCGGTCGGAGACGCGGCCGGCCGGGACGACATGATCGACCTGGCGCTGGCTGGAGCGGCGGACGTGGTCGGCCGCAATGAGGCCGGCCCGGACGGCTTCCTCGTCCCGCACTCCGATCCGCCCCACCGGCCGGACATTATCGAGCGCTACAGCTATGGCTGGTGTAACGGCCCGGCCGGCGATGCCCAGGTCTTCCGCCTGCTTGCCCGGATAACCGCAGATGAGGCCTGGACGGATCTCGCCGATCGCTGCTGGCGCACCGTCCGCGAGTCCGGGCTTCCCCATCGGATCCGGCCCGGGTTCTGGGACAACAATGGCCGCTGCTGCGGGACGTCCGGGGTCCGGGTACGCGGTCCCCTGGCCCGATCACCCAGTCACGATCGACCCGGCAGCCTGACCCGGCAGCCTGACCCACCCGTCATGCGGCCGCGGCGGGCGGAGGACCGTGGCTGTGATAGACCCGGCTGCCGTCCGGGCTGGTCATCGTGGTGGTGCCGTCCGGATTGAGGGTGATCGTCCAGTCCCACTCATGCACCAAGATCAAATGATGGAAGGTGCACAAAAGTAGCAAGTTGGACAGCTTCGTCCGGCCACCCTTCCGGCGCGGCCGGATATGGTGCACCTGGCAGGCGGCCGGCGGCTGCTGACATCCAGGAGCCGCGCAATGCCGGTCCCGCAGGATGACCGCCCGCCGCAAGTGCGGCGGTATGACCTCGGTCGATTTGCCAAGGTCGAGCGGCAAGCTGACCGTCGCACCCGGCCCGGTCAGCGTCTGAGTCCGCAGCCACGACGCCAGCCCCCGCGGCCCTGAAAGAAGGGCGGCCGCGTTGGCAACGATCAGCCCTCGGACCCGGTCGACATCCGCCGGGATGCGCTGCCCTCCGGCGACTCCTGTCTCGGCGCCCTCCCCGACCGAGCTGCTTGCATCCGCGTCGTCGCGGCCGTTCAGCAGCGCAACGAGCTGGTCAAGCAGGTCTTGATCAACCTGTCCGGAGACGATCGGCACGATCGACGCGTCGCATTCCTCACCGGGCGCGGCTATCGGTGCCAGCGGCAGTCCGGGAATCGGCCCGTCCTCCGGCTCAAGCCGCGGCCACAACCGGCGCTCGAACTCCCCGCGCCCGCCGCCCGCGCCA
>DASYAT010000023.1:0-12186 GCA_036501205.1 Streptosporangiaceae bacterium
GTCCAGGCCAGGGCGATTCGTCGTCACGCACGGCGAGCCCGACGCCAGGAACGTGCTGAAGACCCCAGCCGGCTTCGTCATCGTCGACTGGGACTTCGTGCGGCTGGCGCCGCCCGAGCGGGACCTTTGGGGCCTGGCCGAAACTGACAGCTCGGCGCTGACGGCCTATGCCAAGGCCACCGGAACTGCTGTCGATTCTGACGCCCTCGCCCTGTTCCGGATGTGGTACGACCTGTCCGAAATCGCCGGCTACCTCGACCTGTTCCGCGCGGCCCACGACGACACCGAGGACGCGGCGGAGTCCTGGCGAAACCTGCAGTACTTCCTGCGCCCAGCCGACCGCTGGCCCCAGCTGCGGCTGCCCGAAGTCCGCGTCGGCTAAAGGGCGGCGCTGAAGGCGGCCGCGGACGGGTCGTCTGCGGTGAAGGGTGCTGACCCTGATATCCAGAGTTGGCTGGTGCGTGACGCTGGGGTTGCGTGTACAAGAGCTGGTGTTGCGATTGAGGCGAAAGGTGTGATTGTGACGGCGACTAATTGGCCCAAGCCAGATGAATATGCGCATTCACACCCGGGATTCCGGATGAATATGCTGATTCATCCGGGCAGTCGCGATGATCATGACGACCGATTTGTGGCTGGTGGTGCTGCCGTGAGCTGCGAGACTGAAGCGACGCTTCGGGATCTGAATAGGCCGGCCGCCCGCCGCTCGGGGAGGCCCGCCGACCGGGCCGGGCCGCGGCTGCCCGTTGGGCGGCTATAGGGTCGGCGGCTCGGGCGGCCGGAAGTGGCCGTTCTGCATCAGGCCGGCCAGGCGCGGGCCGAGCCAGCGGTTGGCGGTTAGCTGGTCAATGATGATCGCTAGCGTGCACACCACTGCGATCGCGACGGCTGCACCGCCGATGGTGTCGGTGAAGTAGTGCCATTCGAGCGCGATTACCGCCGCCGCGACGATCAAGGCAATCCCGAGCGCGGCTAGGACGAGCAGCACCCTGACCGTCCGGGTCCTGCTCTGCTGCGGCGGCACTAGCAGCAAGATGGCCACGGTCGCGGTCATGGCGAACACGGCGGTGGTATGGCCGCTTGGATAGGTCAGCTGGCCCAGGTCGGTACGGCCGATCAGGGGCTTGAGTATGGCATCGTCGAGCCCGTCCGAGACCGGAACCGCCAGTAGCGCCAGCACGGCCCCGTTGATCCGGCGGAACCGCAGGCAGATCACCGCGATCGCGCCGCTGATCAGCACGGCTGGGCCGAGCGTGCCCGGACTGGCTAGTCGATAGGAGATCAGCCCGTGGTGACCCAGAGCGGAGATGATTGGCGAATCCACCAAATGGTCGAACCAGCTCGCCCTGGCCTGGCCCGCGAAGAGCACGCCAAGCACGGCGGCCAGCAGCGCGCATCCAATCACGACCGCGAAGGCCCAGGTTCGCGCCGGCCCGGCCAGCAATGGCCGGCCGAGTGGCGACATTGGCTGGACCCCGCTGATCTTCCTGCTACTGATGTCCGGCGAACTTCGCAACTCTCCACCCCCCGCTAGGGAGCTTACGTGCGGTGGACACCAAGGGTGAACAACTAACTACGTCAGCGCTGCCCGGGTTTTCGCAAAGCGAGTCGACAGGCAACGTCTGACAGCACCGGGATCCAGGGCCGCTTGCGCGTGCACAGTTGAACAGCGCAAGCGCTCATCCGCCCGCTGCTGAGAGCGGGTTGTGTAGCCAGGCGAGCAGGTCGGCCGGGGCCAATTCGGCTGCTCGGGCGTAGTACCTGGCGATCTCGTCGTCGGTGAGGATCTCGCGGCCCGCGCCCGAGGTGCCGCGCTTAAAGAAGGCGTCGTAGCTTTTCAGCACGCCGTCGCCGCTGGCAACCCGCTGCAACGCGTTGCTCCTCATCTCCTTGAACGTCGCGGCGTGCACCAGTTCTGGCCAGGCCTGCTCCGGCACCTCGATCTCAAGCCAGCCGGCGATCCGCCGCATCTGGCCGTCAAGATCGGCCAGCAGCTCGTCGTAGTGCACCAGCAGCACGTTCGGCTCGGCACGCCTGGCCCAGGCGTCAGACATATGCCACATCACGCCGGACAGCGAGTCCAGGTCCTCGCGCGGATCACCGCGGAAGGGCTCTTTGCTGATGTAAGCCACCAGCCACTCGTGCAGCGGCTTGCGCGGCTTCGGCGGCTCGGTCGGCTCAGGTGCGCCGGTCAGCGCGCGCAGCTTCTCCCTGTCGATGTTGTCGCCCTGGTGATAGAGCGAGACGGCGCTATCCAGCGGATGCCGCCCGGTCACGATGTACCTGGCTCGCGGATCTAGCGCGATCCCGTCCAGCGGCGTGTGCGTCTTGATGAACCGCCGGTGCCGCTGCGCCTCGAGGTAGGTGTACACCTCCTCGCGCGGCCTGGTCGCCTGGTCAAGCCAGGGCGAGAGCCGGGCGACCGGCTCTGGGAGCTCTGGCGTCTGGAGCACCAGCAGCGCGCAGATCATCTGCATCCACGTCGTCCCGGTCTTGGACCGGGTGCTGATCACGATGTCACCGTCCCGGAACGGGAAGCCCGTCCAGCGGGCGCTGTCTTCTTCGTCGTTCACGTACCGATAAGGCTCACCCACCCGCCGAAGCCTAATGCGAACCAAGGACGGGCGCATCGCAGATTTATGAGACATTGAGTCCTGCGTTCGCATGCTGCTGAAGTCCTGAGCCGGATGTCAGGCGGTAGCGGTAGAGATGGTGTGATGCGACCATGCTGAAGTTCCGCAATCTCAATGTCTCACCGGACGACCCGGTGGAGACCTGGCCGTTCGAGGGCATCCTGACGGCCATAGAGCGGGGGACTCTGCCCGACTGGCGCCGCCTGGCCGCGACGATCAGAGCAGATCCATGGGGCCCGGTCGCGCGCCAGGTCATCGAGGCAATCGAGATGACTCATCCTTATGGGACTGCAGAACTTCTGCGCGGAGTAATCGCGCGTGCGCAAAGTGAGGCAGCTGAATCGGAGCGGCAGGAAGTGGCCACTGAGATCGGCAGGCTGGTAGCTGGCTCTGGCCTGTCCCGGCAAGACTTTGCCGACCGCATCGGTACCTCGCGATCCCGGCTCTCGACGTACCTCGCGGGCAAAGTCACTCCCTCGGCAGCCCTCATGGTACGGATCAGGCGAGTGGCTGCGGCTTCCGTAACCTCGCCAACTTGACATAGGCTGAGTTTGCGGGCGGGATTTGCCAGGCTTGTCCTGGGTCATGTTCTTGGGCGTGGAGGCCAGTGTTATCTAATCGATGACGTGCGGCCTAAACGGCCCGGGAATGGGGGCGAGCAAAGTGGAAACCCTTAAAGGCATGCCTCGCAGCTATCTATTGGCCGGTGTCATCGCCCTCGCATTAGCTGTTTCCGGGTGTGCATCGCAGACATCTCATCGGCCGGCCACGGGGGGTGTACCGCCGGCGACCAGCCCGTCGGATCGGCCGCCGAGTACCGCCCCAGCCCCGAGCCCGTCGACCGCGGCCAAGCCGGTGAGCTGGTCGGTTGCCACTTCGGCGGCCGTCGGCGGCGGGATGAAAGCGCTGATCGCGGCGGCCAAGGCCGAAGGCACGCTGAACGTCATCGCGCTGCCGCCGAGCTTCGCGAATTACGGCAAGATCCTGACCAGCTTCAGCAAGCTCTACGGCATCAAGATCGACCCGATCGATCCGTTCGGCACCAGCCAGCAGGAGATCACCCAGATCAAGCGGACCAACGGCGCCGGAGCCGCTGACGTAGTCGACGTGCAGACTCCGGTCGCGATCGCGAACGCCAGCCGGTTCGCCCCCTACGAGGTCTCCACCTGGTCATCAATCCCGGCCAGCCAAAAGGCGCCGAACGGCGCGTGGGCCGGCGATTACGGCGGCTACATGTCGATCGGCTACGACCCGACCAGGTTCGGCAAGATCACCTCGCTGAATCAGTTGCTCAGCCGCAAGTTCGCGCATTCGATCGCGCTGGACGGCAACCCGGTCCAGGCGCCGTCGGCCCTGTACGGCGTGATGATGATCAACCTGGCCCTGGGCGGCACGCCCGGCAACCTGTCGGCCGGCCTCAGCTTCTTCCACAAGCTCGCCGCCGCCGGCAATCTCGTCTCGGTGCCGGCCACCACCGCGCTGACGATCAAATCCGGTTCGACGCCGGTCGTCATCAACTGGGACTACCTCAATACCGCCCCGGTCGTCGGAAGATCTTCTTCTACGTGGAAAGCTTTCATCCCGGCTGGTGCGGCCACAGGCAGCTTCTATGCCCAGGCGATCAACAAGAACGCGCCGCACCCGGCCGCGGCGAGGTTGTGGGAGGAGTACCTGTACTCCCAAACCGCCAAGGGCGGCCAGAACCTATGGCTCAAGGGCGACGTGCGCCCAGTCGAGCAACAAGCGATGACCGCGAACCACAAGATCGACGCGAAGCTGGCCGCCCCGTACCCGACCTTCACCGGCCCGCCCACGTTCCTGACGCCAGCCCAGGTGGCCGCAGCCACCAAGTACCTCAAAATCCACTGGTCCAAGGCAGTCCGCTAACCCGAGCCGGAAACGTGGGGGGCACTTTGCCGTCGCTGGGGCAGCAGCAAAGTGCCCCCCACTCGGTCCGCGAACTACCGGGTACCTGAAAACTGTCCGTGATCATGGATTCCGGGGTCTGCGGCGGCTAGGGGTGGCCTGGGAGGGGCTCGTCGGGGGTGCCCCAGGACGGGCTGGGCTTGGACGGGGCTATGGCCGGGAGCTTGTTCGGGTTCAGTTCGTGGTGGATTACCTCGGCGGCGCCCTCAATGGTGTCGATGCCGTACTGCATGGAGGAGTTGTCGTAGGTCAGCATGACAATGAGGTAGGCCCGGTGCGTCGAGGTGAACGTGCCGATGCTGTTGATCTCCCACTGGCTACCTGGGTAGGGCAGCCAGCCGTTCTTGACGTGGACGGTGACATCGCTGGGCGCTCCGGCTGGGACGCCCCAGCGCTGACTGGCGGTTACGTGGCCCATCAGGTAGCGGGCGTAGATTCGGGAGCGCTGGTCGAGGACCTTGTTGTCGCCGGTGATTAGCTGGAGCAACAGCAACTCGTCGTGCGCGGTGATCAGGGACAGGCCCCAGTGCTTGTCCAGGATGGTCTGCTTCATCTTCGCCAGATCCAGGAAATGCTGGACGAACGGCATGCCGACCTCGAACCAGATATCGTCGGCGGCATCATTGTCGGACTGCGTGATCATGAGCCACGCTTCGTGAAGCTCTTTCTCTGTGAGCCAGCGATGCTCTTGCTGGACCTTGCGCAACAATGAGCCGAGGATCGCGACCTTCATCACGCTGGCGGCGTAGAAGTGCTCGTCGGCGTGGTACCAGCAGCTAATCCCGGTCTCGCTGTCGGTAACGTTGAGCCCGATCGGCGTGCCTCGCCCGGCAATCTTGGCGTCGACACCCTCGGCGATCCGCTTGGCGATCTTGTCGTGCTTGCCGCCTGCGGAGGTGCACTGGACGCCTTGCGCGCTGGTCTTGGTCACCCCGCTAGCCTGCGCGCTCGGGATCGCGGACGCCAACAGTGCGAGCGTGGCAATGGGACTAATAATTCGCCGGCATCGCATTGTTGGTCCTCGATTCGTATTCGCGGGTGGATCTAGAGACTATCTACGACTGTCGGTGGGGGCTGGTCTAAGGGAAAACCTGTGGGATGGAGAAGATGCTCGCAACCCCGCGATGCCTTGCTGGCTTCGCAACGCATGGCATCGCGGGGATGACGACCATCTTTGGCGGTCTGGCCCTCAAGTTGACACGATTGGCCTGGGCGGCACTGGGTCGGCTGGGTGATGGAGGGCTGCTATGAGCGTGCTGGTTGAGCGGGACGGGCCGGTCACTACCGTGATGATTGACCGGCCTGGGGTGCGGAATGCTGTGGACGGGGCGACCGCGGTCGCGCTTGCTGACGCTTTCAGGGAGTTCGATGCTGACCCGGATTCGGCCGTGGCTGTGCTGACCGGCTCTAGCGGGACCTTCTGCTCCGGGGCCGACCTCCGAGCTGTGGGGATGCCCGCTGGAAATAAGGCGACTCCGGATGGGGACGGGCCTATGGGGCCTACGCGGATGGTGCTGTCTAAGCCGGTTATTGCGGCCCTTGCCGGGCACGCCGTCGCTGGAGGGTTGGAGCTAGCTCTTTGGTGTGACTTGCGAGTGGCTGAAGAGGATGCCGTGCTCGGGGTGTTCTGTCGGCGTTGGGGAGTCCCCTTGATCGATGGGGGCACCGTCCGCCTGCCGAGGCTGATAGGCCAGAGCCGAGCCCTAGACCTCATATTGACGGGGCGCCCGGTGAAGGCTGACGAGGCGCTGAGCATGGGCCTTGTAAACCGAGTAGTGCCGCCTGGCCAGGCAATAACGGCAGCTCAGGCGCTAGCCTCAGAGCTGGCAAAGCTGCCCCAGGTTTGCATGCGGAATGACCGGCTCTCGGTAATCGAGGGCCGGTCACTAGACGAAGAAACAGCAATGGAAGCCGAGTTCCGCTACGGCCAGCAGAGCCTGGCGGCCCCAGAGCTAGCTGGAGGCCTGACCAGCTTCCGAGCCGGGGCAGGCCGCCATGGGGATCCGGCTTAGCCGTTAATCAAGCTGATAAAAGATGGTCGTCGTCCCCGCGATGCCATGCGTTGCGCAGCACAGCAAGGCATCGCGGGGATGCGGCCATCTTCTGAAAACTAGGTCTTACCGGCCCGCGCAGCGAGTCAGTTCACGGTCCAGGTATCGCCACCAGCAAGGAGCCCGGCGAGATCACCGTCGCCCTGCTTCTGGCGAACGGTATCGATCTGCTCCGACATCCGATCGTCGTACGTTCCTCGCTCGACCGACCTGAACACCCCGATCGGCGTATGCGCGAACTCCGTATTGTCCAGCCGCGACAGCGCGAACGCATACGACGGGTCATCGACGTGCGCATCGTGCACGATCAGCGAGTCCTCGCCGGCTTCGGCCACATTGACGGCCTCAATCGACCCGAAGCGTCCGAAGCGGAGTCCGTCTTCGCCGGCTGGGCCGTACTTGATCGGCTGGCCGTGCTCCAAGCGAACGACGTTGTGTTCGCGGGGCCCGGGCTCGGTGACCGGGGCGAAGGCGTCGTCGTTGTAGATCGGGCAGTTCTGGTAGATCTCGACGAAAGCGGCGCCCCGGTGATCTGCAGCCGCTCGCAGGACGCTGGTGAGGTGCTTGCGGTCCGAGTCGATCGAGCGGGCTACGAAGCTGGCCTCGGCCCCGAGCGCGAGCGACAGCGGGTTGAACGGGGTGTCCAGCGAGCCGAACGGCGTCGACTTCGTCACCTTGCCCTGCGGGGACGTCGGTGAGTACTGGCCCTTGGTGAGGCCGTAGATCCGGTTGTTGAACAGCAGGATCTTGATGTTCACGTTGCGGCGCAGGGCGTGGATCAGGTGGTTGCCGCCGATGGACAGGGCGTCGCCGTCGCCGGTGATTACCCAGACCGAGAGGTCTTGGCGGGAGGCGGCCAGACCGGTCGCGATCGCCGGGGCCCGGCCGTGGATCGAGTGCAGGCCGTAGCTGTTCACGTAATACGGGAGACGGGACGAGCAGCCGATCCCGGAGACGATGACCAGGTTCTCGCGCTCGATCTCGAGCTCGGGGAGGAACGACTGGAACGCGGCCAGGATCGCGTAGTCACCGCAGCCGGGGCACCAGCGGACCTCCTGGTCCGACTTGAAGGCTTTCATCGTCTGGCGCTCGCTCGTATGCGGCACGAGTGTCAGTGACTTAAGTGGTCTACCCAGTGGCTCAGGCATTGGCTATCACATCCTGGATCACGCCGGCCAGCTCAGAGGAAAGGAACGGCAGCCCGCGTACTCGGTTGTAAGAGATCACATCGGTGAGGAAAACTCCGCGGAGGATCAGGGCCAACTGCCCGAGGTTGATCTCGGGAACGAGCACCTTGTCGTAGCGCTTCAGCACCTCGCCGAGATTGGCCGGGAACGGTGACAGGTGCCGCAGGTGCGCCTGAGCGACCGAGCCGCCCGCCAGCCTGACTCGCCGCACGGCCGCGCCGATCGAGCCGAACGTCGAGCCCCAGCCGAGCACGAGGACCTTGGCGTCGCCTCTGGGATCATCGACTTCGAGCGGCGCGATGTCGGCGGCGATGCCATCGACCTTGGCCTGGCGGAGCCTGACCATCTTGTCGTGGTTGTCGGGATCGTAGGAGATCGAGCCGCTGCCGTCGGCTTTCTCGATGCCGCCGATCCGGTGCTCGAGGCCCTTGGTGCCGGGGATCGCCCACGGCCGGGCCAGCGTCTGCGGGTCACGCAGGAACGGCTCGAAGTTGACGGTCTCGCCTTCGGCGGGGGCCGGCACGAAGGAGAACTCGGTCGACAGGTCGGGCAGTTCACTCAGCTCGGGCACCCGCCAAGGCTCGGAGCCGTTGGCCAGGTAGCCGTCCGACAAGATGATCACCGGGATGCGGTACTTCACCGCGAGCCTGGTGGCCTCGATCGCCGTGGTGAAGCAGTCGCCGGGGGTCGACGGCGCGATCACCACGACCGGGGATTCGCCGTTGCGGCCGTACAGGGCCATCAGCAGGTCGGCCTGCTCGGTCTTGGTCGGCATACCGGTCGACGGGCCGGCGCGCTGGATGTCGCAGATCACCAGCGGGAGCTCGACCGCGACCGCGAGTCCGATCGTCTCGGCCTTCAGGCACATGCCCGGGCCCGAGGTGGTGGTCACGCCGAGCGCGCCGCCGAACGACGCACCGAGGGCCGCGCCCACGCCGCTGATCTCGTCCTCGGCCTGGAACGTGCGCACGCCGAACCGCTTGTGCTTGGACAGCTCGTGCAGGATGTCCGAGGCCGGCGTGATCGGGTAGGCCCCGAGGAAGATCGGGAGCCCGGACAGCCGGGACGCGGCGACCAGGCCGATGGAAAGCGCGGTATTGCCGTTGATGTTGCGGTACAGGCCAGGTGGCAGCGCCGCGGGCTTGATCTCGTACTGGACCGAGAACTCTTCGGTCGTCTCGCCGTAGTTCCAGCCGGCCTGGAACGCGGCGATGTTCGCCTTCATGATCGCGGGCTTGGTCGCGAACTTCGACTCAAGGAAACGGAGCGTGCCGTCGACTGGCCGGTTGTAAAGCCAGGAGAGCATGCCGAGCGAGAACATGTTCTTCGCCCGCTCGGCGTCCTTCTTGCTGATCTCGTAGCCTTCGAGCGCCTTGACCGTGATCGAGGTGATCGGGATCGCGTGCAGCTGGTAGCCGTCGAGCGAGCCGTCCTCCAGCGGGTTGGTCTCGTAGCCGACCTTCTGCAGGTTCCGCTTGGAGAACTCGTCGGTGTTCGCGATGATGTCGGCGCCTCGGGGCAGGTCATCGAGGTTGGCCTTGAGTGCGGCCGGGTTCATCGCGACGAGCACATCCGGGGCGTCGCCAGGGGTCAGGATGTCGTGGTCGGCGAAGTGCAGCTGGAAGCTCGATACTCCCGGCAAGGTGCCTGCTGGAGCCCGGATCTCGGCCGGGAAGTTGGGCAGCGTGGACAGGTCGTTCCCGAAGGATGCGGTCTCCTGGGTGAACCGGTCGCCTGCCAACTGCATGCCGTCGCCGGAATCTCCGGCGAACCTGATGATCACGCGATCAAGCTGCTGGATTTGCTTGGTCACAGCGGAGTGCCTCCTCTGTGCGCCGAGACCGCGTCTCCGTGGGCGGCAACGACTTTTCGCTCAGGCGCGGCGCCACGTCGGCGGGGCGCATCTGTCATGAACCCGGCGTTAATCCCGTTAACTAGAACACATCGCCGCCGGAATCTATGCCATCTGGCGGCTGCATCTTATTACTCGCTCGACGGCAGCAATGCCATGACTGTCACATGCGTCCCTGCTTGATCTTCGCCTCCGGTCGCTGCGCTCCCTTTGGCGAGGCCTCCGGGCGCTCTTAGGTGCCGTCTTCCCTCCTCCTCCGTCGCTGGCGCTCCTCCGTCGTCGGGAAGACGGCACCGCGCCCTGCGGCCGTCATGCCAAACCCATCGGACAACCAAGCTAACGGACGGTAGCGTTGCGACTCGATTTCGATCACGCGCTGTGTCAACCGACCGGTTGGGTCGCGCGTCATACTCTTCGTCCAACGGGGATCACGGGAGGAGGCCACAGGCTCATGACTGATCTCGCTCAAGGGCAGGTCGCACGGCCCCAGGTCGTAAGGCCGCAGGTCAGGCCGCAGGTCGCAAGGCCAAGCAGAGCGATGGTGGATCAATCAGAAAGTCGGCCGGTACCGCCAGATTCCGGGCGGGCGAGCGCCAAGGCGGCCCTCGACGCCGCCCTCAGCGGGGTGGAACTGACCGCGACCGACCGGCGGTTCCTGGCCAGGCTCAGCCAGTGGGACAAGCGCACCGCCACGACGGTCGCCTCGCTGGTCCTGCGGGCCAGAGAGAGCGGACAGCGCGAAGCGGTGCCCCAGTTCGATCTGGCCGGCTGCCCCTGGTGCGGACGCAGTGACTAGGTCTCGTTAGCTGGGCCGGGTGCGGCGGCGGTGTTCTGGATGCGGGCGGCGAACTTGGTGTTGAACCAGTCGCGGGCGAGTCTGGTCACGGTTTGCAGGGCGCCGGGTTCCTCAAAGAGATGAGTAGCGCCCGGGACGATCGCTAGCCGGTTCTCGCAGCGGAGCCACTGCTGGGATTCGCGGTTCAGGCCGAGGGCGACCTCGTCCTTGTCGCCGACGATCAGCAGAGTCGGGGACCGGACGGCGGCCAATCTTCCCTCCGCCAGGTCCGGGCGGCCGCCTCTGGAAACTACGGCGGCGATGTCGGCGGTCGGCTCGGCGGCTGCCCACAGTGCGGCGGCCGCGCCAGTGCTCGCGCCGAAGTAGCCGATCGTCGCGTCCAGGCAGGCCGGCTGGCCGCGCAGCCAGGCGGTGACCTCGCCCAGCCGGCTGGCCAGCGTTTCGACGTCGAATACGTTGACGCGGTCGAGTTCTTCGGTCGGGGTGAGCAGGTCGAAGAGCAGGGTGCCGAGCCCGGCTCCGTTCAGTTGACTAGCCACGTAGCGGTTGCGCGAGCTATGGCGGCTGCTACCGCTGCCGTGCACGAATATGACGATTCCGGCCGGATCGACTGGGATCGTCAGGTGACCGGCCAGCAGCACGGAACCGGCACGGACTTCTACCGGTTGATTAAGCTCTGGCGGCCTAGCCGAAGACCCCGAGCCATGCGTTCTCGCTGCAAAGCTTGTTGGGTTTGAATTTCCTGGCGATGGGGCGGAAGTTGAGTTAGCCGCCGATCCGCGGCCCCGCCCGCGACGCGGAGGTGCGGGCGGCGGCACCGGGGTCGGGGCGGGATCGGGCGGCGGCGCCTGGGCGGGTACGGCGTCGGCCGCGCGCTCGAGCAGGTTGATCACATCGGCGTCCGGTACGTGCCGGAAGTCGTCGTACCAGGTGCCGACGGCCGCGAAAAACGGCGGCGCGTCCAGGCAGATCACCTCATCGCAGACCGCGCGCAGGGCCCGGATCGACTCGGGCGCGCCGACCGGGGCCGCCATGATCACGGTGGCCGCGCCCTGCAGGCGAGCGACCTGGCAGGCCGCGCTGGCGGTCGAGCCGGTCGCGATGCCGTCATCGATCACGATGACGGTCCGGCCGGCGATATCGACGTTCCGGCGGCCGACCCGGAAACGCTGGGCTTGCTGCTTGAGGTCGGCGAGCTCGCGTTGCTCCACGGCGGCGAGCTCCGCTTCGGTGATGCCCGACCGGCGCAGCACCTCGTCGTTTTCGACCCGAACGCCCCCTTCGCCGATCGCGCCCATCGCCAGCTCGGGCTGGAAGGGAACGCCGAGCTTGCGCACCACGATCACGTCCAGAGGCGCGCCCAGCGCCCGGGCGACCTCGAAGGCGACCGGCACACCGCCGCGCGGCAAGCCAAGGACGACGATGTCCCCGCCTCGCAGATATTCGAGCCGCCTAGCCAAGCGCTGCCCGGCATCGGCCCGGTCGGTGAATCGCACCTGCTACCCCCTGCATTTGCATTTGCATTTGCACACGTCCGCCTCGGCATATGCTGAGGCCGGCGTGTCCGAGATCGAGACAGGGCTACCCATGCACGCGATTTATACCCAGCTTTGCCGCTGCTGACGAGCCTGCCGGGCGGTTGACATCGAGCAACGTGACGGGGCCGGATGCTTTGATATCACGGATTCCGACACCGTCGGGTGACCTAGCCGATGAATTGAAACATTCGCAGGTATCGGGC
>DASYAT010000024.1:0-9447 GCA_036501205.1 Streptosporangiaceae bacterium
GGAGAACCACATGATCGACCTCAACGGCACGAACAATAAGTTCCGCCAGCGCTCGATCCGCATCGTCAGCGACCTAGCGCACCTCACTCCGGCCGAAGCGGAGCAAGCCCTTACCGCCGCCGCCTGGTCGGTCCGCCGCGCCGTCGAAACGGCCCACCCCCACACTCCGCCCGCGTGAGGGGCACCCTGCTGCAGCGGGAGCAGCAGCAAAGTGCCCCTCACGTATTAGCCGCCGTCCGGGCGATTGGGCGCGCGCCCAATCCCGCCTGCGTGGGGGGCACCATGCTGTAGCGGGAGCAGCAGCAAAGTGCCCCTCACGCATTCGGCTGTTAGAGTCCGCGGCCTGCCATCCAGGCGGCGATCAGGTCGGCGGCTTCGGTGCGGGCGCCAGCCGGCTCCAGTAGGTAGTGGTCGGCCTTGATCGTGGCGAACTGCTTATCCGCCGCCGCCAGCGCGTCAAACAACCCCTGCGCGTCGCTCTGGTACACACCCGTGTCCGCCGTCGCGTGCACAACCAGCGACGGCACCGTGATCCGCCCCAGATGCGGCGCCGCCGTGCACTGCGACGTCTCCAAGCTCCACATCGACAGCCAGCTCCGCAGCGTGCTCAGCGTCCCGATGCCGAACACCCCGTAGTTGGCCTTGACCGGCTCGCCGAGATAGCACCAGTTCGGCCGCCGGTCCGACGGTTCGATCCCTGCGTCGATCATCCGCAGATCGGCCCAGGTCCGGTACAGGTTAAACAGCCGGTCCCTGGCCCTGGTCCCCTCCAGCGCGGTCAGGGACGCGAGCGCCCAGTCGGTGATCCGCTCGTTCCGCGCCCGCTGCGCACCGCGGTACTGCCGCTGGAACTCGACCGAGAACGGCGGCCCGTTCCGCGGGTCGAACGGGTCAAACACCGAATCGACCGACAACGGGTCGGTCTCATCCGTGACCGAAGGATCGAGCCAGGCCGTCAGCACCTCGGGCCGCCCCGTGTGCGCCGACAGCGCGACAAACGCGTCGCAGGCCGGCAGGTCCTCGATCGCCGCCAGCGGCCGCATCCCCGCGACCGGCGTGACGTTCGGCTCGACCGCCTGCGACTGGTAAGCCGCCATCAGCGACCCGCCGCCCGAGTTCCCCAGCAGCACGACCCGTTCGACCCCGGCGCTCTCGCGCAGCCAGCGAACCCCGACCCCGATCTCGGCCAGCGCGTGATCGAGCAGGAAGTGCGCCTCGGCTCCGCGGAAGCGAGTGTTCCAGCCCAGGAAGCCGTACCCTCGCTCGGCCAGGTACGAGGCCAGGTAGTGCTCGCTGAAGTCCACGTTGTAGTGGGTCGCGATCAGCGCGGTCGTCGGCCGCGCGCCAGCGGGCCGGTGATAGATGCCCTGGCATGGATGCCCGCCCGCCCCGGCCCGCCCGATCACCGGCGAAGGCAGCCCCACGAACTCCCGGACGATTTCATTCATATGGCCCTCCGCAATTCGCCGGCCCGCCGCCCAGCGATCCTGGCTCGCGGTCCGCCTCTCAGCCTCCCTGGCGCAAAGCTGAAACTGAGCTTAGATTTAGTTATCGGATCACACCAGGCCACACCGAGGTAAAGGGGGCTGCGATGCAGTGGCGTAACGATGAGTTCGAGATCGGCGGGGTCAACCACCTCGCGCTGGTCTGCTCGGACATGCAGCGCACAGTCGAGTTCTACACCCAGGTCCTCGGCATGCGGCTGATCAAGACCATCGACCTTCCGGCCGGTTCTGGCCAGCACTTCTTCTTCGACATGGGCGGCGGCAACGCACTCGCCTTCTTCTGGTTCCCCGACGCCCCCGAGCCCGTCCCCGGCATCTCCGCCCCCGTCAACGTGCCGGGTCTCGGCGAGTGGAAGAGCGCGATCGGCTCGATGAACCACGTCGCCTTCAATGTCCCCGAGGAGAAGTTCCTCGAGTACCGGACCAAGCTCAAGGCCAAGGGCGTCAGGGTAAGCCCGGTCCTGGACCACGACGACAGCGAGTTCGGCGTCGCCGCCGAGTTGCACGACGGCGTGTTCGTCCGCTCGTTCTACTTCCAGGACCCGGACGGCGTCGTGCTCGAGTTCGCCTGCTGGCGCCGCGCCATGGGCCAGCCGGGCGACGTCCGGCACACCCCGAAGACCGCCGCCGACCGCGCGGTCATGGTCCCCTGACCAGGCCGGTAAAGGCGACTCGCAAGGGCCGCCAGACCGACGAGGCGTTCAAGGACGCGGCCCGCACCGTCTTCGCCCGCGAGGGCTACTTCAACACCAAGATCAGCGACATCGCCGCCGAGGCCGGCAAGTCGGTCGCCTCGTTCTACAACTACTACGACACCAAGGCCGACCTGCTGGTCGCGCTCGCCGAAGAGTTCCACGCCGAGGCGACCGAATTGGCCGTGCTCCCGTTCCGCTCCGGCCTGACCAGGCCCGAGGCGCTGCGCGAGGCCGTGGCCGGGTTCTGGCGCACTTACGCCAAACGGCGCGGCGAGCTGATCGGAGTCTTCCAGGCCTCGATGCTCGAAGAGGCGTTCCTCGACCGCTGGCTCGACATCAGAGCCGAGGCGATCACCCGCATCTCGCGCGAGATCAAGCGGGCCCAGGCCGACGGCTACTGCCCGGGCATCGACCCGCTGCTCACGGCCTCGGCCCTGTCGGCGATGCTCGAGCACTTCTGCTACATCTGGCTCGGGCAGGGCGGCGAGCGGGTATCTGTAAAGTTCGACGACACAGCGCTGTTTGACACAGCGGCGATTGACACTCTCGCGACCATTTGGGTCAAGGCCATTTACTGGAGGCCGGACGATGCGTGAGCGTTATCCGCTGGTTGAATCGTTCGCCGACGGAATGCTCGAGGTCGGTGACGGCAACCAGATCTACTGGGAAACCAGCGGCAACCCCGAAGGCAAGCCGGTCGTGATGCTGCACGGCGGGCCGGGCCAGGGGACCGTGCCTGGCATGCGCCGGGCCTATGACCCCGACCGCTACCTGATCGTGCTGCACGACCAGCGCGGCTGCGGGCGGTCCACTCCGCCCGCGAGCGATCCGTCGACCGACCTGAGCGTGAACACGACCGGCCGCCTGATCTCGGATATGGAGAAGCTGCGCGAGCACCTTGGCATCGAGCGCTGGCTGGTCTCCGGCGGCTCCTGGGGATCAACCCTCGGGCTGGCCTACGCCGAGCAGCATCCGGAGCGGGTCACCGAGATCGTGCTCATCGCGGTCACGACCGGCCGCCGCAGCGAGACCGACTGGCTTTACCGGCGCGTCGCGATGTTCTTTCCCGAGGCGTTTGAGCTGTTCAGGGCGGGCGCTGGCAATCCGGCCGACGATAAAGAGATCCCGGCCCGGTACGCCGCGCTGCTCGCCGACCCCGACCCCGGAGTCCGCCTGGCGGCGGCGAACGCCTGGTGCAACTGGGAGGACGCGGTGCTCTCGCTCGAGCCGCCGCGTCCGGTCGGCGGGCTGAGCGAAACACCCCCCGACTACCTGATCGCCTTCGCGCGACTCTGTGCGCACTACGCCGTGCACGGCGCGTTCCTCGACGAGGGAGTCCTGCTGCGGGACGCGGGCCGCCTGGCGGGCATTCCCGGCGTGCTGATCCACGGACGCAGGGATCTGAGCTGCCCGGTCGGGACCGCGTACGAGCTGGCCCAAGCCTGGCCCGACGCCAAGTTGTTCATTGACGACGGCTCGGGTCACCATAACAGCGAGCTGAAGCGCCATTGGCTGATCTCCGCCCACGACGAGTTCGCTTCCCGGCCGGGTTAAAAGCCACCGGCTAATTTTCTGCCTAAGGCGACTGGTGCGTGCGGTTCGGCTCCCGCTGGGAAATGGGACTGCTGGATTCGCGGGCTCGAGTCACTCGTGCAGCACGGGCGCGTAGGAAATGCCGATGATCGCGCCCTCAGGTGACTGCAGCCGAGCGACCGTCTGGCCCCATGGCTCCTCGCGAGCTCCATGCAGCAGCTCATGGCCAGCCTGCTCAAGTTCCCGTGCCGCCGGATCGACCGCGGCCGCATCGGCCACATCAAATTCGATGCTGACCTGCGGTACCGGCCGCCCTGCGGGCCACTGGTCGGTTCCGAAGCATGCCTGAGCGGCTTGGGAGAGCGGCCAGATCCCGAACGACTTGCAGCCGGCGATCTGCTCGCTGTGGTAATACCCGTCACCCTCGCCCTGCAGCGGGAGACCAAGCGCCTCGACATACAGGTTGCGGCTGCTGATCGGATCAGGAGCGATCACGGCCACGGTCGCGAGGAACTCGATGTTCATAGCACCTCCTCGTTTGTCTCTGCTCGCTAACCAATCCAGACGGGTCGCTCTTAGCGGCGCCCACAGAGGAATACTAGATCGACGGCTTTGGCCCCGAGAGGCTCCGGCCGCCTCGAATGAGGATCCTTCGCTGAGACAAGCGCGTGCCGCGTCCGACTCGAGCCGAGCTTTAGCGCACAACGGACACGATGTTGAGTGACACCATCTGCTGAGTGTAGGAGCTGAAGCGACATTGGCTGATCTCGGCCCACGACGAGTTCGCTCGTCGGCCAGGTGAAAAGCCACCGGCGTAGTTTTCTTCCTAAGACGACTTTGCTTGAAGATTGGCGGCCAAGGCGAGTACCTCATCGGCCGCGCGCAGGCCCGAGCGGAGGGCTCCTTCCACCAGGCCCGCCCAGTCGCCAGCGGTGTGCTCGCCGGCGAAATGCAGGCGTCCTGAGGGCTGGGCGATCAGCTCGTCGTCGCCTGGCTCGACCGAAACGGTGCGGGCCGAGTAGGACTCGCCGGCCCAGGGGTCGTCGTTCCAGGTGGTCAGCAGGGCGCCGGTGCGGTCGACGGCAAGTTCTGGCCTTAGCTCGGCGGCGCGGCCGGCCCAGGTCTGCGGGCCGCCGCTGACTTTGAGCGAGGCGAGGCCGTCGGCCGTCCCGCCGAACGCGTGCAGGACCGGCTGGACCTGGCCAGAGCCGTCGGTCGCGGTCCAGGTCCAGAACTTGCCGGGCACGCTCAGCACGGCCGACGGCTGGGCCGGGGCGGTGAGCGGCAGGTGCAGTTTCGCGTTGTGCGCGAGTCCGGCGCGGCGCCAGGCGGCCTGGTAGCTCGGCGGGAGCGGGGGATCGATCCGCAGGGTGCGCAGGACCGCCATCGGGACCGCGACGATGGCCGCATCTCCGGTGACCTCTCCGTGGTCGGTCAGGGCGCGGACGCCGGCGGTGCTGTGCTCGATCGCTCTGACTGGAGTGCTGAGGTGCACGGCGTCGCCCAGCCTGGCGGCCAGGCCGGTTGCCAGCCGTTGATTGCCGCCCTCGACTCGCCAGGTGGGCCTGGTGTTGTAGCTCGGGGCTGCCGGGAGTAGTACGACATGCCTGTGTCGGCCAGGCTCAGGTCGAGATCGGAGAGCACCGAGCGCATCACGTCGTAGCCGTCGAGCACGAACTCACCGCCGCGTTCCACGACGGTACGCGGGTCGCCGGGAATGAGTTCGGCGGACCAGATCCGGCCGCCGACCCGGTTTCTCGCTTCGAGCACAACGAACTGCTGACCGGATCTCGCGATCCGGTCAGCAGCGATAAGGCCGGCGAACCCGCCCCCGATGACCACAACCCGCATCCCCGTGAGCCTCCCGTAGCAGTCCTGTAGTGGGTTAGGTCTTCTGTGTTGATTATCCCGGGGGCGGTTCAGCGTCAGCGGCGGCGGCCCTGCTCGTTGCGCAGGAAAAAGAAGGCGACGACGGCGATCATCAGCCAGAGGAACACCGAGTGCAGCACCGTGTGCGCGACGACGATCGCGGCGAGCGCGATCACGCCGAGGAACAGAAGGTAGCTGAACGTACTCCGCTGGCGCGTCCGGCTCTCTTGGCGCTGTTGCATCTTCATCGGATCGAACCTCTGCTGTCCGTTCTTGCCGTTTTTGTTAGATTCGTCGGGTAGATCGGGAAGGTCGTGGAACAGGCCATGGAAGTCGGCCCGGGTCTTGGCGTTCATCGCCCGGTCGAGCCGCTCGTTGAACTCGGTCTGGTCGAGGCGGCCGTCCGAGTAGTGCTTGGACAGCCGGTCCGCGACCTCGGTGCGCTCGGAGTCCGAGGCGCGCACGTCGGCGCCGGCGGGCCGGAAGTACCGGCGGTAGCCAGGGCCGGTGCCCGGCGCCCATGGCGAGTTGGCGGGAGTTGGCATTTCGGATCCGTCCTCCTTCGGCTGCTCGGTCTCGGTGCTGGTCACCGGGAGCGGCCCTGCAGCGAGCCGATGAACTCGCTGGCGATGGACTGCTCGGCGCCCTCTTCTGGGAGCAGCAGCCAGCCGGCGATGTAGACCGGGATGCCGGCCCCGCCGATGACGGTGAGTACGGCGAACACGATCCTGATGACGTTGACGTCGACGTTGAGGTACTGGGCGATGCCGGCGCAGACGCCGAAGACCATCCGGCCGTCGTGAGGCCGGTAGAGCGGACCGTTGCCTGACGAGCGCATGAACTCTGGCTGCCAGTCGCTGGACGGCCGGTCGCTGTAGCTCTGGCCCTGGTCGCTACTGGGCTTGTCGTTGTCGGGGGTCTGGTCGTTGATCTGGGCTTCAGCCTCGTGGCTGGTGTCGCTTGCGTTCATGACATCCAGTTTTCAGCCTCGCGTGGGTGTGCGGTATTGGGAAGTACCCCGATTCCACCCTGATGCCCGGCCGGCAGGATCAGGGACTGTCCGGATACCGGCATCGGCAATCAGGGGCGATTATGGAATCGTGCAGGACCGAGTGCCAGGCAACAGCGAACCGCAGCCAAGCGGGTCGCAGCCAACCGCGCAGCCGAGCGGACCGCAGCCGTACGGGCAGCAGCCGGGCGGGCAGCAGCCGGGCGGGCAGCAGCCGGGCGGGCCGCAGTCGTATGGGCCGCAGTCGAACGGTGAGTGGCACTCGCGGCTGCAGGTGCGCCGGGCGACCGACGGCCGGATGGTCGGCGGGGTGGCGGCGGGCATCTCCGCGCGCACCGGGTGGAGCGTAACCCTGATCCGGATCGCGTTCGTCATCACGGCGCTGATCAGCGGGTTCGGCCTGGCTGCCTACGTGATCGCCTGGTTGTTCCTGCCCGATGTCGACGACTCGCCGACGATCGGCAGCCGGGCGTTCGCCGACGCCCGAGGTCTGGCCCTCGCCGCCGTTACGGCTTCGATGATCATCGTCGCGCTGGTCATCGTCTCGATCCTGGGGATCGGGATCCTCAGCTCGTTCTCCTGGCCGGTCGTCATCGGTGCGGCCGGCCTGGTGCTGATCTGGCGCAACGCCAGCACGGACGAACAAGACCTGATGCGGACGCTGGCCCAGCCGTTGCTGGCCGCCGGCGGGGTCAGCGGCCGGTCGCGCTGGCGGCTGCGGGTCGTGGTGGCCTGCGTGATGCTGATCGGCGGCCTGGTCACGGTGGCCACCGTGAAACATCCGGTTCAGCTGCTCGCGCCGCTGGGCGGCGTGGTCCTGGTGATCGGTGCGATCCTGGTGCTGCTCGGCCCGTGGTGGATCCGGGTGCTGCGGGCTCTGCTGCTGGAACGGCAGGGCCGGGTCAGGGCAGAGGAACGAGCCGACATCGCCAGCCGCGTACACGACTCGGTACTGCAGACGCTCGCGCTGATCCAGCGCCGGGCCGACAACCCGCAGCAGGTAATCCAGCTCGCCCGCGCGCAAGAACGCGAGTTGCGGTCCTGGCTGTTCGACGGCCGCGCCCCTGGCTCGATGGAGGGCCTGGCGACGACGTTCGCGGGCGGCGTCCGGCTGATCCAGCAGGACGTGGAGGCCCAGCACGAGATCGCCGTCGAGGCGGTCACGGTGGGGGACTGCGAGATCGACGACGACCTCAGCGCGCTTCTCGCCGCCGCGCGCGAGGCCACGGTGAACGCGGCAAAATGGTCAGGGGCCAACGTCGTATCGCTGTTCGCCGAGGTCGAGCCGACCGAGGTCTCGGTGTTCATCAGGGACCGCGGTCGCGGCTTCGACCCAGAGTCAGTGCCCGATGACCGCAAGGGCCTGGCCGAGTCGGTCAAGGCGCGGATGACGCGGCGCGGCGGTTCGGCCACGATCAAGAGCGTGCTGGGCGAAGGGACCGAGGTGGGCTTGACCATGCGCCGTACGGCTGAACAACGCGAACCGAGTCAGACGCCATGACCGGGTCTTCGGCCGCCGGCCGGCCGAAAGTGTTCATCGTCGATGACCATGGCCTGTTCCGGTCCGGGGTCAGGTCCGAGCTCGGCGATCACGTCGAGGTAATCGGCGAGGCCGATGACGTGGCCCCGGCCATCGACGGCATCGCCAAGGCGCTGCCCGATGTCGTGCTGCTCGATGTTCACCTGCCCGGCGGTGGCGGCCAGCTGGTGGTCTCAGAACTGGCGCACGCATTGCCCGGAGTCCGGTTCCTCGCGCTTTCCGCCTCCGACGCACCCGAAGACGTAATCGCCGTCATCAGAGCCGGCGCCAGGGGATATGTCACCAAGACGATCTCGGGTGCCGAGCTAGTGGACGCGATCCGCCGGGTGGCGGCCGGAGACGCGGTGTTCTCGCCCCGGCTGGCCGGGTTCGTGCTGGACGCGTTCGCTTCGCAGGCAGACGGCGGATCGCAGCCCGCGCCGAGCTTCGATCCTGAACTGGACCAGCTGACCCCCAGGGAACGCGAAGTGCTCAGGCTCATTGCCCGTGGCTACACCTATAAGGAAATAGCCAAGGAGCTGTTCATCTCGGCCAAGACGGTAGAGAGCCACGTCTCCTCCGTCCTCCGCAAGCTGCAACTGTCGACCAGGCACCAGCTAACGAGATGGGCCGCCGAGCGCAGGCTGGCCTAGCCGGGTGCAGGGTGGCCTAGCCGGGTGCAGGCTGGCCTAGCCGGGTGCAGGTCGGCCTAGCCGGCGCCGATCGGGCCCGTTGCCCCGCCTGGACCGGTTCATGGCATTGTCGGCTGGCCGCATATTACTCGCCGAGCAGCGCCAACGTCAGATGAGCCACACCGATACCGCCGCTATCGTTAGCCCCGAATGGTATGGTCCATGATCATTTTATTTCCTGGTGAATGCGCATATTCACACTGAATTCAGGGAGTGAATCCGCATATTCACCCGGTCGAGATTGGCGCCGACGGTGGATCTGGGGGATTTTCCATGGTCTCTGCCTACGGCACCCAGGGCGTCTGCACGTCGGCGCGCGAAGACAACGACCTGGGCGAAGCCGGCAATCAGCCGCCCGGCCGGCCCGGTGATCCTACGGTCACTGCACCGGAGCCTCCCCGGTGTAGTAGCTTCCCGGGAAGCAACTACACCAGCGGGGCAACAGGGTAGCCAGAACTACACCAGCGGGGCAGCGGTGCAGTAGCTTCCCAGGACCGAACTACACCAGGGAGGCTCTGATGCACCCCGGCCGACGGCCAGCCCGCACACGTGACCCGGATCCGGAAACCTGGTGCACGCAACCCGATTTGCTGCATCCCGGGGGGCGAATACGCATATTCACCCG
>DASYAT010000025.1:0-7968 GCA_036501205.1 Streptosporangiaceae bacterium
CTCATGCCGCTGTCGGCGAGCACGGCGGCGGTGCCCGGATCGGGCTGGCGCGCGGTTCACGTGACCGCCAAGCCGGGCCGGTTCTGCGACGTGACGGCGGCCGGTCGGCGGCAGGCCTGGGCCTTCGGCGTGAGCATTGACCGCCCCAGCGTCTTCTCGCCGCTTATCGCCAGGTGGGACGGCCGATCGTGGACGGCGGTCCGACTGCCGGCCAAGGTCCGGTCGCGGCTCGGCCCATTGCCGCTGCTCGGCTCGGCCGTCGCGTCCGGGCCGCGCAACCTGTGGGCGTTCTCCCTCACCGTGGGCGGCTGGCTGCACTTCGACGGATCGTCCTGGACCGCCGGACTCGTGCCCGCCGGCGTGCTGACCACGACAGCCTCGGTGATCGCGGGAAGCAAATACGTCTGGATGTTCGGCCTTCGCGTCACCTTTCACAATCCGGTCCCGTTCTCGGCCTACGCCACCGACATCAATGGCAAGGTGACCTGGAAACGCAAGGCCATGCCCGGCGACGCCGTCATCTATGGCGCCAGCGCCGTGTCCGGATCTGACCTATGGGCCGTCGGGACCAGCGGCGAGGTCGACCCCATCGCAGGCTGCCTGGCCGGGAGCCAGCCATCGAACAAATCTGCCCTCACTAGCAGCGTGCTCCACTATTACGCGGGTCGCTGGCACAAGGCACCGTCACTGCCAGCGGCCATGCGCGAGAACCCGGCGACGAGCATCTTGGCCAACGGCGATAACGACCTGTGGGTCGGAGGCGCGATCAAGAACGCCAAAGGTGGCACCGCAGCAGCAATCGCGCATTGGAACGGCCAGAACTGGACGCTCATCAAGCTCCCGGCTCCAGGCTCAAGAGGCGGCTACCGGACCGAAGCCATCACGGCCGATGGTCCGGCGGGTCTCTGGGCCGTAGCCGACTGCGCAGGCACGCACTGCCCGCTCCACGGGCATGAATCCATGCTCTGGCACGAGCATGCAGGCCTTTGGACCGGGCCGATCCGGCCAGCCCTGACCAAGCACCGCACCATCCTGGTCAGCCTCGCAGCCTCCGGCCCGACCATCTGGGCAGCCGGAACAGTCACGCTGGGCAAGAACAATGTCCACGGACTGATCGCGGCCAGGACCGCGACGGCCACTAAGACATCAGGCTGACTCGCGAACGATCAGCCGGCAACCAATCGTCGTCGCACCAGACTCCTCTGGCGCGTCATGGCCAATCTGCGCAAGCAGCCTCAAGGCGGCGACCCGGCCGATCTCGCCCAGGTTCATGTCGATCGTCGTCAGCGGCGGCCGCGAGGCAAGCGCCATGCTGTCCCAGTTGTCGTATCCGACGATCGCGATGTCGTCGGGTATCCGGACGCCGCGCTCCCGTAGCGTGTCCGCCGCCCCGCGCGCGATCTGGTCATTACCGCAGAAGATCGCGTCCGGGGCCGCGCGCAGGACCAACTCAGCCGCTCGCCGCCCCCAGGCCTCGCTCCAGTCCCCGTAGTGAGCCCGGCCGGTCACGAGCCCGAAGTCGGCCCGCTCAACCAGTTCGAGCGCGCGCGAGGCCCTTATCCGGGCGGAGGCGTGATGCCTGGGACCGGTGAGATGCGCGATCCGGGTGCGGCCCAGTCCGAGCAAGTACTCGACCGCGAGCGTCGCGCCGCCAGCGTCGTCGGTGACCACGGACACATCGGCAGGGTCCGTGGACGGCGAGAACGCGTAGACGGCCGGGATCGGCCCGATCCCCGACAACGACGGGCGCGGGTCGGTGCGCCGTCCCATCACGATGATGCCGTCGACCCGGCGCTCGGTCAGCGTACGCAGGTGGTGCTGCTCGCGGATGGCGTCGGCGCGCGTATCGCAGAGCAGGACGCTGATCTGCCCCGCCCCCAGGGCGTCCTCGGCCCCGAGCATCACCGGAATGCTGAACCGCCCGATCCCGTCGGTGGTCATCAGGCCGACGGTCCAGCTACGGCCCGTGTGCAAGCTCTGCGCGTGCCGGTTCGGGCTGAAGCCGAGCTCGCCCGCCGCCTCGAATACCCGCTCCCGCGTCTCCTGCCGCATCCGGCCGGTCCCGCTCAGCGCTTTCGACGCGGTACCCAGGCTGACCCCGGCGCGGGCAGCGACGTTAGCGAGGGTTGCCCTCGGCACGGCAGACCTCCTCGTCAGCGCCAGGAAATGTCCATCGTGCCAGGCTGGGGCGGAGCGGGGCAAACCTGAGAAATCTTTCCCAGATGGCCCAGGGCGTTGACGCAATCTCAACCGTGGCCGTAACTTTTGGGTAGAAAAAAGCTTTGCGCACTAGGAAGAAAATTTTGCGTCCGCTCTCCGCCAGGTAGCCAGGAGGCGTAGTGAAGCATCACCTGATCGCCCGTCACGTCCGTACCTTAAGTCAAGTCACCGCCGCGCTGGCCCTGACCGCCGCGCTGGGCGTTACCGTCCCGGCGCAGGCGGCCACGACCACCCTCGTCGTGAATGCCAATCAGCCGTTCCGCGCCGTGACTCACGTCGCATCGGGAGCGCTGTACGGACTGGACACCGCCACGATCCCAGCCGACAGCCTCGTCGAACCGTTGCATCCGAACACATTCGTCCAGATGGCTCCCGGCGGCAAGCAACTGCCCAATGGCGAGCCAACTCCCGGCGGCGACTCCCTGGTCGTCGCACCAGAAGCCGCTGCGGCGGGAGCCAAGGTCGTCGTGCGCATGCCCGACTGGTACCCGACCTTCCCCTACCAGTGGGTCAGCTGGAGCAATTGGCTCAGCGCGGTCGACACCCAGGTCAAGGCCGTCCTCGCCTCGAGAGACAGCAACATCAGCGCCTTCGAGCTGTGGAATGAGCCCGACGGCACCTGGAACACCGCCGCGGCAGGCCCCTTCGACGCCGGCTGGGCCCGCACCTTCGACGAGGTCCGGTCCCTAGATCCGGGCGCCCAGATCCAGGGCCCCAGCATCTCCCACTTCAGCTCCAGCTTCATGACCACGTTCCTCACCGACGCCAAGGCCAGCGGCACGGTGCCGAACGTCATCAGCTGGCACGAGCTCAGCGGCTCCGCCAGCATCGCCGCCGATGTCTCTGCCTACCGCTCCATCGAGAAAAGCCTCGGCATCGGCCCGCTGCCGATCGCGATCGAGGAGTACGGCGAGCCCAGCGAGGTCGGCGTCCCTGGCCCGCTGGCCGGCTACATCGCCAAGTTCGAGCGCGCCGGCGTGGCCAACGCCGAACTCGCGTTCTGGAATCACTACGGCACCCTCGGCGATACCCTCACCGACACCGGCGCATCGCCCAACGCCGCCTACTGGCTCTACCGCTGGTACGGCTCGATGACCGGGAACATGCTCACCACCGTCCCTCCAGCGCAGACTGGCCTTGACGGTGCCGCCTCAATCAACGCGGCCGGCAATCAGGTCAGCGTCATCTTCGGCGGTGGCAGCGGCTCGACCGCCGTGACCGTCAACGGGCTCAACTCCGCCTTCGGCAGTACCGCTCACGTCGTTCTCGAGCAGACCGCCTCCGCCGGCCGCACCACTGCGGTCGTCGGGCCGACCATCCTCTCCGCCAGCAACGTCACCATCTCCGGCGGCTCGATCACCGTCCCGATCAGCTCCATGAACGCGGCCAACGGCTATCACCTGCTCATCACGCCCGGCACCAGCCCGCCGCTGTCCGGCACGTTCATCATCAAGAACGGGCACAGCGGGCTCGTACTGGCCACCTCAGGCAACGGCACCGCCCAGGGCACGCTGGCCGTCCAGGCCGCGAGCGGCGCCAGCACTCAGAACTGGACGCTGATCTCCGAAGGCTCCAACTTCTACGAGATCGAGAACACCGCCAGCGGACAGGTGCTCGGCATCACCAACGAGGGCGTCACCGCCGGAGGCGACGCGCTCATCTGGGGCAACAACGGCACGTCGGACCACCTCTGGCAGCTCATCTCCCAGGGCAACGGCCAGTACAAGATCGAGAACTACAACAGCGGCCTGGTGCTCGGAGTGCAGAACCAAAGCACTTCCTCCGGCGCCCAGATCCTCCAGTGGACCGACAACGGCACCCCAGACCACCTCTGGACCCTGACGGCAAGCTGAACTGAAGCCGAGCGGGGCCGACTCGAATGAGCCGGCCCCGCTCGGTGACCTCGTTTAACAGTTATCTGGGTTGTTGGTGATCTGGTAGTACTTGTAACTCGGCCCGAACGCGCCGTTATTGCCGGTGCCTGGATTAATGCAGACCTTGGTGCCGGTCAGGTCGCCGGTGAACAGCCACACCCTCTTTCCGCATCCATTGAAAATGTACGGAGGAGAGAATGGCATCTTGCCGCTGCTCCGAGAGCAGCTTGCGTGGTTAAGGGCGGTAGCATCGCCGCAGCTAGAGTTGTAGATCGTGGCTTCGGTGCCGCCGCGGGGGCAGTGTGAACGCGGGCCGCCGGCCTGGCTGACTGACCTGACCGCCGAGTCTGAGGGATGGGTACCTGCGAGTGCCGGCGCCGCGCCGATGGCCAGCCCGGCGGCTGCGATCGCTGCGACGACGATTACGCGGAATCTGCTCATGAATAACGCCTCCATGGTCCGGTATCGCTGCCAATGATTCGTGCGAATCGTCCCTATGTACATGCGGTTTCGCTTGCAGTTTGACCGGCAGAACTGCCGACCCCGCGCAATAAAGAGCGGGGCCGGCTCACTTGAGCCGGCCCCGCCTGGGTTATTGGGTTATTGGGTTCAGCCGAGCTTCCAGAGCCCGCGGCCGTGGGTGGCTACGAGCAGGTAACCCTCATCCGGCGACACCTTGAGGTCAACGGCCGGCGCCGGCGGAAGGTCGGATCCGAGCCGGTGCCAGTCGCCTGGGTGGAAGGCCGACGTGGCGAAGACGCCGATGTCGGTTCCCGCAACCAAGCGGTGACCCCAGACCACGGAACTCTCGACCGGCACGTCAGGCAGGTCGCCGCTCACGTCGGTCCAGGTCGCGCCGCCATTGAAGGACTGGAACACATGGCCGACGCCGCCGCCAGGAATCCACTTGCGGGAGAACGCCCCGTAGGTGACCGTGACGTGCGCCGCGTTGTTCGGGTCAATGATGAACGAAGTGGGAATCCGGTTAGGCAGCACCGGGGAACTGACGGTGTGCCAGGTCCCGCCGAAATTGGTGTCGATGCCCGAGGTGAACGGGGCCGAGCCAGCCGGGTTGCAGCCGTTTCCGCACCAGCCCGCGTAGGTGACGTTTCCGCTGTCGGCGATGGCGTTGATCGAGTTTCCAGCGCCAGTGTCGTGCACGGGAATCCAGTCGCAAGCCGTCGCTGAGCAGTTGGTGCCCCAGCCCTTGCCCTGGTTGTCCCACACGAACTCGCCGCCGGCGACCCAGTGGTTGATGTTGTGGATGTCGGCGGAGTACGGCGCGATGAACCGGGTGCCAGGGTCGCACGGGTTCGAGGTGTAGATCGGGTTATCGCAGGACGGCGAGATGGTGTTGTACACCTCGGTGCTGCCGTCCGACCGGCCGCCGTTCGTAGTGGACGCCATCGACAGCTGCACGTATTCATTCACTGCCCGATTGCCGTTAGCCGGGTCGACGATGACGTCGCCGCCGTCGCCGCCGAACGGGGAGACCATGTGCTCGGCCCCTGGCCGCAGCAGCCCGACGCCGTTGTCCTGCATGCCGCCCCAGATGTAGTCACCGTGACCGTTCGGAGCAGCGCCGATGCCTGCGTAGTAGTACTCAAGTGTGTGCAGGGTGGCATTCAGGTCGTGCCACTTCACTACTCCGGCGTCCTTGAGCGGGTGCGAGTAGACGCCGCCATCGTCAGCGGTGTAGAGCGTCCCGCCGCTGATCGCCAGCGCGTGCTGGTCGGCATGGACCGTATGCGGGCAGGTGTTGTCGGCCGGAACGACGCTCCAGCACGGGTAGGGGAAGTTCCAGTACGGGCCGGTCGTGGTCCAGGTGGAACCGGAGTTGTCGGTCTCGAAGACCTCTTCGAGGTCGACGAAGACATGCGCGTCGTTCTTCGGGTCGACGATGATCGCCTGGTTGTACCATGCCTGCTGCCCTGGCGTGCCTCCCGACAGCGCCAGCGCTGAATTCGAGTTGGCGAGCTTTGTGCTGTCCGCGATCAGCGTCCACGGCCCGGCGAGATTCCCGCTCGCCGACTCGTAGACGCCCTTCAGCGCGACGGTGGCCGAAGACTCGATCAGCGCATAGAGAACATGGCCGTCCGAGGAGTAGGCGAAGCTGGTGCGCCCGAGGTCGGTGGCACCGGCCAGGTCGCCGGTCGGGGTCACCTCGCTGAAGTGACGGCCGCTGTCGGTTGACTCATAGAAGCCGTTGAAGGAAGTGTCGGCGGGCAATGTACCGCCACGCCAGCCGAGCGGCGCGATGACGACCTTGCCGTTGGTGCCTGGCTGCACCTTGACGTCGGTGATGAAAGACGTCCGGTAGGGCGAGTTGCCGGGATTGGGATCTGGCTTGAGCACGGTCGCCCACGGCGAGTGCAGATTCGCCGCCCAGCGCCTGAGCAGGCCCTGGCTGGTGGCCGCATACACACGGCCCTGCCCGTCGAAGGTGAGCTGGTACACCAAGTCGTTGGGCAGCGCGCCGCCGACCAGTCGCCAGGTGCGGCCGTCATTACCTGACCGGTAGATGCCGTCGCCGGAATAGGAATCGGCGCTGGTATTCGGCTCGCCGGTGCCTACCCAGATCGAGTGGTCGGCCGGGTTGAATGCCAGGGCGCCAATGGAGAGATTGTCCTGCTGGTCGAACACTGGCGTCCAGTGCTGACCGCCGTCAAAGGACCGCCAGACCCCGCCCGCCGCGCCGCCCGCGAAGATCGTCTGGCCCTCTGCCGCCAGGGCCGTCATCCGGCCGGACACCAGGCCGGCGCCCCCGCTGGAGTTAGACCAGGTCGGGTCGCGGTAGCCGACCGCGTCGGAGTTGTACGGCTGGTCGGTGACCTCTTGCCAGCGACCGCCGATCCGCGTGAGCTTCCGTGCCTGCGCCGCCGCGGCGGTGAAGGCATTGGCACTGACCGACAGCGCCGGAGCGGTCCTGACCGCCGCGAACTGCTGGGCGGAATCCATGACCTCCTCGGATTCGCCGCCGTCCCCGGAGTCAGCAGGCTGGTTAGGCCCGCCGTGCCCGCGGACTGCGGGCAGCAGCCCGGCCGGTCCGGGATGTCCGACATGACGGCCAGAGGCCGCCGACACAGGAGCAGAGCCGAGCATCGTCAGCACCGTGATGACTGTGCCGGCCGCGATGACCTGCGGGAGCACCCATCGGTGACGATTCATAGATTCACCAATCTTCTCGAATATGCCGTGAGCCTCAGCACACCTGCGTGGCCTCAGATACCGAGGAATCGCAGCCCAGACTCTACTGACAACGACCTGATCAGGCCATATTCGAACGGGTTCAATTTCGAAACGAAATCTGACCGCCGCCAAGGCCGCTCAGGAACAGACAGCGGGGCTATCGCGGGGATCGCCGTACCAGACGACGATGGTGTGCCCGCGTCGGACGGTGGTGCCGCCCGCCGGGGACTGCGCCCAATCGGTTGGGCGGACATCACTCTTTAGCCACCGAAACTAACTATCGCCCGGTTACGGTGTAGCGATGGGTGGATTTCTGGATCAACTGTCGTGGCGTCTGGTCGGGCCGCACCGTGGCGGGCGAGTAGTAGCGGTCGCAGGTCATCCCCAGGAGCGCTCTACCTTCTACTTCGGCTCGACCGGCGGTGGTGTCTGGTGCACGACCGACGCGGGCGGTACCTGGCGCAATCTGTCCGATGGGTTCTTCCGCCGGTCGGCGATAGGTGCCATTGCCCTGGCTCCCTCCGAGCCGAGCGTGATCTACGTGGGCATGGGGGAGAGCACGATCCGCAATAACGCCTCATCCGGTGACGGCGTTTATCGTTCGGTGAACGGCGGGCTGACCTGGACTCACCAGGGCCTGGAGGCAACCAGGCACATCGCCACCGTGCGAGTCGATCCGACCGAC
>DASYAT010000026.1:0-18488 GCA_036501205.1 Streptosporangiaceae bacterium
GCGGCGGTGGCTGGGGGCGGGCTGTGGCTGTGGTAGATCCGGCTGCCGTCTGGGCTGCGCATGGTCGTGGTGCCGTCCGGATTGAGAGTGATGGTCCAGTTCCATCGGTGGACGACGATCAGGTGGTGGAAGGAGCAGAGCAAGATCAGGTCGGTGAGTCTGGTGCGTCCGCCTTTGCTGCGGGGGGTGGTGTGGTGGACGTGGCAGGCGGCGGGTGGCTGGTGGCAGCCGGGGGCGGCGCAGTGCCGGTCGCGGTGGATGACGGCGCGGCGGAGGTGGGGCGGGATGGTGTCGGCGGTGGTGCCGAGGTCCAGGGGCAGGCTGATGGTGGCGGCGGGGCCGGGCAGGGTGCCGGTGCGCAGGAGCGAGGCGACTTGTCCGGGCCCGGACAGCAGGGCGATGGCGTTGGCGAGGATGAGGCTGCTGATCGTCTCGCGGTCCGGGTCGTCTTCTGCGCGAAGCAGTTTCGCGGCCAGCTGGTCCAGAAGGTCCTGGTCGACGCGGCCGGTAACGACCGGGACGATGGTGGCGTCGCACAGGTCGCCGGGCGTGGCTGCGGGCAGGCCGGGCTCGACGGTGCTGCCGGCGGCTGCCGGGCCGCCGGGCGGGGCGTGGCCGGTGCCGGAGCTTGGCTGATCGGCGCCGGCCGGTGGGCTGCCGGGTCCGCTGGCCTGGTGGAGGCGGGCGAGTTCGTCGAGGCCTGCGTGGAGCTGGATCTGGGTGGGCTGCCCGGCCCGGTCGGGCAGGCAGCCGCTGGCGATCAGCCGCCGGCACGCGTCTTCGAGCGCGTCGTGGTGGCGTTGCCGCTGGGTTCTGGTGTCTTCGGGTCCGGCTTTCTTGCCCAGGGCGTCCAGGACGGCCTGGATGGCTTCGGCGCAGCGGGGGGTCAGGTCGCCGTCGAGCCGGCCGGCGCCGCCCAGGGTGGTCTGGAGCCGGACCTGCCGGTCCTCGAACCCGTCATCGCCGTCGCCGTCGGGTTCGGCCAGGCGGCGGCGCATCTCCTCGGCCAGCCGGGCCAGGTCGGCGAGTTCGGCCCCGCCCGCCGCAGCGCCCAGCAGGATCTGGTCCGCGTTGTCACGGGCATCCTCGGGCAACTGATCGGTCCAGTCACAGATCTCCCTGGCCCACGACGCGGAGATCCGGCCGTCGGCCAGCGCATCGGCGATGGCCGGGTGGGCGCGCAGTCGCCGCATCCAGGCAACGGAGGCGGACGCTGCAGCGGTCGTGACCCGGGTCTGCCACCGCAGCCACGTCCTGGGTGACCCCTGTGCGTCATCTTCGTAACCCGCGGCAGCGTCGAACGCGGACAGGGCTGCCGCGTGGGCGGCGGCATGGACGGAGACGGCGCGCTCGAGTTCACGTAGCACGTCAGCCTGCACGGCGACCGGCACTGAGGCCAGGTCGGCGCGGGCGAGCCAGCCGAGCCCGGCCAGCACCAGGCCGATGGCCTCACCCGCAGTCTGCGGGGCAGCCGGCTGGACTGCGACCCGTTGGGCTGCAGAGCCCGCGGGACCGGCCGGGCTGAGCGGGGAAGCGCCCGCCGCTGGGTCAGCCTGGTGATCGTCGTCGCGCATCGGGCACCTCCCTTCACGCCAGCGGCTCGCGGACGCCTGCCCGAGGCCAGCCGATGGTCGCGGATCAGGCGGCTTGCGGCGGATGGCGGGCCGCCCTGACCGCGCCCGGGACAGGCGCTCAGGGCACAGGCACAGCCACCCAGGGAACCAGCAGAAACGGAGTGCCTCTCAACCGGGAAATCGGCTCCCGCCCGAAAACGGGAGATCAAAGCCGCCAATCCGGCGGGCTAACTCACAGCGTCCCGGTGATGCGATCTCTCTCAAACACCTACTCGAATAATACCAGCCACCACCGACAATTTCGACACCCGAACGCCGATAATTTCTGCTTCCGGCAATCGTTAGAGATGATCGGCGGAGCGCAAGATTGCACATTCGGAATCGTCTGCGGAAACCGGCCGATTGGTCAGGCCTGGGCGGGAACCGGCTGTGATTGGACCGCGTCGAAGAAGGCGTGACTACTGCGGCGTGTTCCGGCGCCTGGCGCTCGTCGGCGGGATGGCGCTCGCAGTCGACGAAGCTGTCATCCACCGGCAGCCCTGCGGAGAGCGGCGGCGACTCCATGGCGTACGACCCGGGTACGAAGACCATGCTTCTCCGCACGCATGGATACGGACAGCAGCTCAACAGCACATGGACCCTCAGGCGAAATTTGGCGTTCGGGCGAAATTAGGACGCGTTCCGAACCACTGTTGCGATGAGTTCCGGTCGGGTCGCACGTCTGTTCTGATGACCGCCGTAGGACGATCGGTCTTACGCAGCCCGACTCGAGACATCACGGAGGACAACAATGACGAACTCGCCGGACGACCCGACCGCCGCGGTACCCGGGCGCCCGCCTGTGGTCGACCTGGCTACCTGGCAGGCCGCCCGCGACGAGCTTCTGGTCCGCGAGAAGGCCTATACCCGCGAGGGCGACGCCATCGCCGCTGCCCGCCGGCGGCTGCCGATGATGGAGTTCGACGGGACGGTCCAGGTCACTGGTCCGGACGGTGCGGTGCCGTTCGTTGACCTGTTCCAGGGCCGGGACGAGCTCGTGGTCTACAAGCACATGTGGTACGACGGCGCGCCACCCCAGGGGCAGTGCGAGGGCTGCACCGTCAACGCCTGGCACCTGAGGGACGCTGCCTACCTCAATGCCAGGGGCGTCTCGCTGGCTATCTTGACCACGGGCAGGTGGGACGAGGTGGCTGCCTTCGTCGACTTCATGGGTTACACCCAGCCCTGGTACTCGGTGCGCGACCTGGACGAGCCAATCGGCGGCGAGATGGGTTGCCTCACCTTCTATCTGCGGGATCGCGACGCCGACCGGGTGTTCCTCACCTACTCCACGACCGACCGTGGCATTGAGCCGGTCAGCGGCTCCTTCGGCCTGCTCGACCGGACACCCTACGGTCGCGGCGAGGCGTGGGAGGACAATCCGGAGGGCTGGCCCAAGGGGAACAGCCCGTGCTGGTATTGGCGCACGGACGTGGACGGGAACTTTACCTGGGGTCCCGCCAGCCGGCCCGCGCCGCAGTGGACCCGCCCGGGCGCGACCCCCGCTGAGACCCTCGGCCGGTCCGGCCACCACCACTGACGATTCCTTGCCGACAGCGCAGATGACGGACTGCCTGGTGCCGCTGACCGGGCGGGGCAGACCTAGGCCTGGCGGGTGCCCGTCGTCAGTCGAGGAGCGGTGGATGCAAGTCATGTTCGAAGGCGGCATTTCGGCGTCGACGACGAGTTGAGTTATCGCTTGCTGGGTCCGTGGCCACGGCCGTCGACCTCGTCTGATAGCTGAAGGCGCCGCCGCTGTAACCAGTCGCGGCCTGGACCACGGATGCGTCGGCGGTACGCGGCGAATTCGGGTTAAGTGGCTGCGGCCACGACTTGGCTAGCGTCGGGTCGTCGTAGAACGTGCGGGTATCAGCGACCACATCGGCGGGCCGGTCGATACTGCCGGGCGCCGTCAGGACGTTGACCTGGCCTGCTGCCGGGGCCGTGGCGCCGCCGGGATTGGGGCCGCCGCAGGCCAGCGCGTCGGTCTCGGTTTCGGCCGGGAGGCCGACCAGATTCTCCGCCGGCGTCGATACCGGCACCTGGCAGCACGCTGTGCTGAGGGCGGTCACTGCCGGCGGCCGGACGACCCAGACCCTGTACCTCAACGGCCGGCGCGTCGCTACGGGCAGTACCTCCGCGCTGACATTGACTGCCTTCAGCCCGGCGACGAACCTGACCTTTACGGCGGGGTACCTCGGCGGCAACTGGCCGAGTCAGCCCAACCACGGAGCCGCCCGCCCTGACTTCTTCACTGGCCAGCTAGCGGAGATCACCGTCACGCGATAACCGAACTGGGGCGACTTTCAGCGCGCAATGATGCCTAAATCGAAGATATCGGGCATATCCTTGGCGGCAGCTTGGGAGGTTTGCAGGCAGTAACTCGACGACGCCCTGGGACGGCTGCGATGACTGATGTTGGCGAGATCGACCTGAACTTGCTGGTCGCGCTCGGGGCGCTGCTTGAGGATCGGAACCTGACCCGGGCCGGAGGGCGGATCGGGATCAGCCAGCCGGCCATGAGCATGGCGCTGGCCCGGCTGCGCAAGCACTTCGGGGATGAGTTGCTTGAGCGGCAGGGGCGCGGGTACCGGCTGACCGTCTTCGGCGAGCAGTTGCTGCCGACCGTGCAGGACGCGCTGCGGCAGATGGAGGCGACCATGCAGCGGTCGCCTCGGTTCGACCCGGCTGACTCGGACCGGGAGTTCTCGGTGGCCGCATCGGACTACACGGTCTCGATCCTGGCCGACCTGCTGCTGCGGCAGGTGAGCAGGGACGCACCCGGGGTGCGGCTTCAGCTGCACCCGATTCCGGTGGACGTGCATTCGGCCGGTCACGGGCTGGCCACGCACGACGTGGTGATCGGGCCTGCCGACTACGGGTTTCCCGGTCGGCACGCGGAGCTGTTCAGGGACCGGTTCGTGTGCATTGTGGATCCGGCCAATCCGCGGCTGACCAAGGGCACCCTCACGATGGAGGACCTGGCGGAGTTGCCGCATGCGGTGCCGACGTTCGGGGCCGGCCGGTCCACCCCGGCCGACCTGGTGCTGGACGAGCTTGGGGTGCGACGGCGGGCGGCGGTCACGGTCTTCGGCTGGCTGACCGTGCCGTTCCTGGTCGCAGGGACAGGCATGGTCGCGATCGTGCCCGAGCGGCTGGCCCGGCTCGCGGGCCGCAACGTTGACCTCGCGGTGGTAGATGCGCCGTTCGGCACCGTCGAGCTGGTGGAGACCGCGTACTGGCATCCGAGCCGGAGCGAGGACCCGGCCGTGCGCTGGCTGCTCGACACCTTGCAAACAGCCGCCCGCCAGCTCTAGGCCTTGTCGCAGCCACCGGGCCTATCAATGCGGTGATGGGAGGCATCGCGAATCGGTATTTCCCCTTTGCCGGCCGGACTTCTACCGTCCAGTCCATGTCAGTCGATCCGTTCGCGCTCGGCGTCTTCCGGCGCCAGGCCGGCCCGGCCTTCACCGGGCTCGTCCGCGAGGATCGCGTGCTCGACGTTTCCGGTCTCGGAACCATCAACGACCTACTGGCCGACTGGAGTCACGCCTTCGAACGGCTAGGCGAGCTAGCGACAAGCTCGGCCAGCCAGGACTGGATCGACCTCGCCGAGGTCGACATCCGGTGCCCAGTCCAGCCGAGGCAGATCCTTCAGTGCGGGGCGAACTACCGCAAGCACGTGGTTGACATCGTCATGGCTGAACGCAGAGCCGGCCTATCTACTACGGGCCACAACTGCGACGTGCCGGAAGCCGAGGTCAGGGCCTGGGCCGAGGCCATGATGGACGATCGGGCCAAGACCGGCACTCCCTACGTCTTCACCGGCCTGCCGAGCGCGCTGACCGGCCCGTACGACGACATTGTCCTGCCTGACCACGGCACCGACCACGACTGGGAACTTGAGCTGGCCGCCGTGATTGGTGATGCCCCAGACGCCGTCGCCGGATACACGATCTGCAACGACATCACCACCAGGTCCCTGGTCTACCGTCGCGACCTCAAGGCGATCGGCACCGACTGGTTCGCTGCCAAGAACTCGCCGACCTTCCTGCCGACCGGCCCGTACCTGGTCCCCGCCGCTTTCGTCGGCGACCCGGCCGCGCTGCGGATCACGCTCAAGCACAACGGCGTCACCAGGCAGGACGAACTCGCCGCCGACATGCTGTTCGACCTGCCGGCCATCCTCGCCTACATCTCCTCGGTGACAGGGCTCTGGCCGGGCGATCTGGTGCTGACCGGTTCTCCGGCCGGCAACGGCGCCCACTGGGGCGTGTTCCTCGAAGAAGGCGACCTGATCGAGGGCGAGATCACCGGCCTCGGAAGCCAGCGCAACCACGTCGTAGGCCAGCGGGAGAGCACGCCATGATCACCCACCTCCGCCACGTCGACCTGGCGATCCCGGACTACAACAGGCAACTCGCCTTCTACACCAGCGTCTGGGGCCTCACAAAAGTCGCCGAAGACAACGGCATCGCCTTCCTCGCTGCCGAAGGCTCGCCCGAGCGCTACGTGATCCGCCTGCGCAAAGACCAGGACAAGCGCCTGGACCTCATCGCCTTCGGCGTCGCCACCAGGCAAGACGTCAACGCACTGGCCGAACGCCTCATCGGCACCGGAGTGCAGCTCGCCGCCGAACCGGCCGACCTCAGCACCGACGGCGGCGGCTACGGCCTGCGCTTCTTCGACCTGGACGGCCGCACCGTCGAGGTCTCCGCCAACGTAGAACCCCGCCAGCACCGCAAGATCGAAGAACGCGAAGCGATCCCGGTCCGCCTGTCCCACGTCGTGCTCAACGGCACCGACCCCGACCGCACCGCCCGCTGGTACACCCGAGTCCTCGACTTCCGGCTGTCCGACACGCTCGCCGGTCCCGAGATCGGCACGGTCATGGCTTTCATGCGCTGCAATCCCAGGCATCACTCGGTCGCCTTCGCCCGCGGCCCGCACGTCTCGCTGCACCACGTGTCGTTCGAAATGCGCGGCATCGACGAGTACATGCGCGGCTCAGGACGCGCGCTGCGAGCAGGCACGCCGATGGTGTGGGGTCCCGGCCGGCACCTGGCCGGCAACAACACCTACTCCTACTTCCTCGACCCGCAGGGCAACACCGTCGAGTACACCACCGAACTCGAAGAACTCGACGAGGACGCGTGGCACCCGCACATCTACGACATGACTGACCCCCTGGTCCAGGACCAGTGGGGGACGGCCAACCCGATGAGCGAATCGGTAGCCCGGGAGTCCTTCAACGACCCAGACCCCGGGCTGTTTATCTGCCCGCCCATTTAGCCCGCCCTGCGCACCCCAGGAGACCACGAATGAGACTTCACCCCGCAGCCGGCCTGGCCGCGCTCGCCCTCACGGCCGGCCTCTGCCTCCCGGCGTGCTCCTCCAACTCGTCGACCTCGTCCAAGCCGAGCGGCGGCAACTCCGGCACCGCCACCGCCAGCAAATGCGGCACGATCCCGACCCAGCTGCCCGGTGACCCGGACGGCGCCATCGCCGCGCTCCCGGCCAGCCTGAAGTCGCTGTACAACGGCTACCCGACCACCGTCTACAAGAGCGCCTTCGCGAACTGGAAACCCGCCACCAAGTCCAAGAACGTCGGCTTCCTGCTGTCGGAGACCAACAACGGCTACCAGCTCGCCCTCCAGGCGATTCTGGAAGGCATGCTGAAGGCGGCCGGGTTCAAGGTCGACGCCGTCACCTCCTCCGACCAGGTCACCGACCAGATCGCCGACTTCAACCAGATGGTCGAGCGCAAGGACGCACTGATCATCTACGAGCCGCTGTCGTCCAGCGCGTTCACCACCGCCGTGAAGAACGCGGCCAAGGCCGGAATCCCGTCGATCTCCCTGCTCAACTCCGTGGCCAGCCCCGACACGATCTCGCTCGGGGCCAATGACTGGCTGCAGGGCGCTCAGCTCGGCGCGCAGGTCGCCAAGGACATCGGCGGCAAGGGCAACGTGCTTGACGTGCACGGCATCTCCGGCGTCGGCATCGACATCGCCGCGTTCGACGGCGTCAAGGCAGTGTTCGGTCAGTGCCCGGGGATCACCGCCAACGACTCGATCTTCGACCAGTTCGCCGACGCGACCGCGAAGAGCGCCGTCCAGACCTACCTGGAGACCCATCCGCAGCCGATCGCCGCCGCGATCACCTCCGGCTCGGGCGCCACCGGCGTCCTCGAAGGCTTCCAGGCGGCGGGCAAGACCGTGCCCGAGATCGCCAACGACAGCATGGAAGACGGCGAGCTGGCGTACTGGTATCAAAACCGCGGCAGCTACAAGGGCGTCGGAATCACCACCACGCCGCCACAGCTGGCCGCGGCCACCACCACGCTGGTCAAGGACCTGTTCGCGGGCACCGGAGTCAAGGTCTCCGCGGTCGTGCTCAACACGCCGCTGGTCACCGACGCCAACGTCGCCCAGTGGTTCACCAAGGGCATGACCCCGACGTCCACCGGCAACGCGGGCGGCCCGCCAACCCTGAACGTGCTGCCGGCCGATGAGCTGAACGCCATCCTCACGAACCCAGGTGCATGACCGACTCCCTGATGGCGACAGCTAGGCACGTCGTGCTGCGGGCCGAAGGACTGGCGAAGTCCTTCGGCCCCACCACGGCGCTGCGCCGGGCCACCTTCGAGCTGCGGGCCGGCGAAGTGCACGCGCTGATCGGCGAGAACGGCTCCGGCAAGTCGACCCTGGTCAAGATCCTCGCTGGCGTGCACCGTCCGGACGCGGGCCAGCTGAACCTGGGCCAGGCCCGGCTCCAGGCCCGCAGCCCAAGCGCAGCTATCCGCTCCGGCATCGCGACCGTGTTCCAGGAAGTCCAGTGCGTCCCCGCCCAGTCCGTCCTGGACAACCTGTGGCTCGGCCAGGACGGCCTGCTGCGCCGCGCGCCGATCGCGCCGGCCGAGCGGCGAGACAAGGCAGCGCAGGTACTGGAAGACCTGCTCGGTACCAGCCTCGACCTCGCCGTCCTGGCGGGCTCGCTGTCCCTGTCGCAGCGTCAGGCGCTGGCGATCGGCCGGGCGCTGCTGCGCGATCCGCAGATCCTGATCCTGGACGAGGCCACCTCCGCCCTCGATGTGGCGACCAGAGACAGGCTGTTCACCAAGCTCGGCCAGCTGACCGCCGCCGGGAAGGCGGTCCTGTTCATCTCGCACCGGATGGACGAGGTCACCGAGATCGCCGACCGGATCACCGTGCTCCGCTCGGGCGAGTCGGTCGCCACCCTGGAGAGAGCCGACGCGACCCCCACCCGCCTGGTCGAGCTGATGACCGGAGGCGACCACCTCGTCCAGCCCGACGCGGCCAGGCGCCCGGAGCCCGGCCCGATCGTGATCGGGGCCCTGGCCCTGAGAAAGGGCGAGATCGTCGGCCTGGCCGGCCTCGAAGGCCAGGGCCAGGACGAATTCCTGCGAGCCCTGGCTCAGCACCAGAACGTCAGGACCGCCTACGTAGCCAGGGACCGACGCGACGAGTCGATCTTCCCGCCGCTCTCGGTCCGCGAGAACTTCACCGCCGCGACCCTGACCAGGGACCGCAAGGCCGGCCTGATCGGAGGAAGCCAGGCGGCAGCAAGATTCGCCCCCTACCGAGACCGGCTCAAGATCCGGCTCGGCCGCGACAAGGACCCGATCACCACGCTGTCCGGCGGTAACCAGCAGAAGGTCGTCATCGCCCGCGCCCTGGCCGCCGACCCGCAGGTGCTCCTGCTCAACGACCCGACGCGCGGCATCGACATCGGCGCCAAGCGCGACATCTACGCGCTGCTCCGCGAACTCGCCGCGACCGGCCTGGCGATCGTCATGCTGTCCACCGAAGTCGACGAGCACCTCGAACTCATGGATCGCGTCATCATCTTCCGTGACGGCGAACCCGCCGCCGAACTCCCCGGCACCGAGCTCACCAGATCCGCGATCGTCAGCGAATTCTTCGCCACCGGCGCACCAAGACCCGAGCCGGCGCCCAGCCGAGCACCCCTGAACGGCTCCAGTTATACGTTCCTGCCGGTCCTGCTCACCCTCCTGCTGCTGATCGCCAACGTCGCCGCGCAACACAGCTTCCTCAACTGGAGCTCGGTGATCGTCACCTTCGCGGAGCTGGCCACCCCCGCCCTGGCCGCGATGGCATCGACCCCGGCGATCCTGGGCGGCGGCATCGACATCTCGATCGCGCCGCTGTTTACCCTGGTCTCGGTCGTGATCGAGGTCATGCTGCTCGGCCACGGCGTCACGAACCCCGCCCTAGTGATCGCCGTCGCGATCGGCTTCGGTGCCGCGCTCGGCGCCCTCAACGGCGCGCTGGTCAACTACGGACGATTCCAGGCCGTCGTCGCGACCCTGTGCATGACGTTCATCCTGTCCGGCGTCGCGCTCGGCTACGCGCCGGCCCCGGTATCCGGCACCACCGGCTGGCTGACCTCGCTCGGCACGACCGAAGCCGGGATCCCGGGCGGCCTGATCCTGATCGCCGTCCCGCTCGCGGCCTGGTACGCCCTGCACCGCACCCCGTTCGTCCGCACGCTCCGCGCCGTCGGCGGCAGCGAGACCACCGCCTACACCGCCGGAGTCAACGTCGCCGCCGTCCGCACCCTCGCCTACGCGCTCGGCGGCGCGATCGCGGGTCTGGCCGCCATCGCGATCGTCGCTCAGCTGCACCAGGCCGAAGCCGACTCGGCGTTCGTCACCCCGTTCATCCTGATGGCGATCGCCGCGGTCGCGCTCGGCGGCACCTCGCTGGCCGGCGGCCGCGGCGGCCTGATCGCCTCGGTGTTTGGGGCTTGTGTCATTTTCCTGATTCAGAATCTTCTCGGGGCGGTTGGTGTTTCCTCGTTCTGGTCGGAATTTTGCTATGGCGCGATCTTGATAGCAGCCGTGCTCTTTGCGGCTCGGACGGCCAACAAGCAGAAGGTCAAAAACTCTTCAGGATCAAGCTTTGCGGGGCCTTGGATCGCCGCGAGAAAGGCTTCGCGATGACCGCCCTCATCCAGCCCCGGCTGGCGACCGGTCACCAGCTCGCTGCTGCGCAGCGCAAGTTCCCGCTGCTTCAGGTGCTCGTGCTCGCCGCGCTGGTGCTCTATGTCGGCGCGGCCGACGGTGACTTCAGCTGGAACGATCTTTGGGCCCCGATCCTGCTTCAAGGCTCGTTCCTGGGGATCGCGGCGGCCGGCCAGACCCTGGTGATCCTGCTCGGGGGCCTCGACTTCTCGATCGGTGCCTACCTGGTCGCCGGAAACCTGCTGGTCACGCACCTGGTCGGGCTCGAACACTGGAACTTCGCGCTCGTCGCCCTGCTCGTGCTGGCGATCTGCGTACTAGGCGGCGGCTTCGCCGGCTGGATCTGCCACCGGTTCGGGCTCGAGCCGCTGGTAGTCACGCTCGGCATGAGCTCGGTCGTCGTCGGCGCCGTGGTCGGCTCGGACGCCAAGCTGCTCAACGGCGCGGGACCGGGCTGGCTGACCGATTTCACCGCCCAGTCCAGCAAGACGTTCGGAGTGCCGATCCCGCCGATCGTGACGTTCTGGATCGTGCTCGCCGCGATCGTGACTCTCATTCTGGCCCGGACAGTTCCTGGACGGCGGCTGTACCTGACCGGCGCCTCACTGAAGGCGGCCGAACTCGCCGGCGTGCGAACCGGGCGGGTGTGGGCCAGCGCTTACGCGGCCAGCGCGGTGCTGGCCGGTCTTGCCGGGGTCATGCTGGCCGGGTTCAGCACTGGCGGCGACACCAACGTGGGCAGCAGCTACCTGTTTCCCGGACTCGCCGCGGTCATCGTCGGCGGCACGCTGATGGGCGGCCGCGGCGACTACCTGCGCACTTGCCTCGGCGCGCTGATCGTGACCGCGCTGAACTTCGTGATCGCCGTGCTGAACGTCGGCGCGGCCGCCGCCCAGATCGTCTTCGGCGGGCTGCTGCTGGCGACCGTGGCGGTCTACGGCCGGGAACGCCGGCTGCGGGACCGGGTCTGACGGAGGGAATCGATGAGACTGCATCACGCCGGGATCAGCGTCCCTGACCTGGATCGCGCGCTCAAGTGGTACTGCGACGCGCTCGGCCTGCGACCCGGCTTCCGGTTCGAGATCGGCCCGGCCGGACTGCGGGGCGCCTTTGCGGTCGGTCACGGCGGCAGCGGGATCGAGCTGCTCGAGCAGGCCGGTTCGACCCCGGGCGTCCGGCGGCCAGATCCGCCGGCCGCTAACGCGATCCACGGATTCAGCCACGCGGCCTTCGAGGTCGACGACCTGGACGCGGTGTACACCCGCTTGATCGAGTGGGGCGCGACCGGCGTCTGGCCACCGAGAGACAGCCCCGAGCCCGGCGTCCGGATGGCGTTCGTCGCCGACCCGGACGGCAACCTGATCGAGCTGGTCCAATGATCACCTGCCGGCGGGGCGAGTCCGGTTACGAGCAGGCCAGGTGCGACGCGGTCTGGAATGCACGCAAGCCGGACCGCTTTCCCGAGGCAATCGCCGTCCCAGCTGATCTGGGAGAGGCCGCCGAAGCCGTCGCCTACGCCCGCGCGCACGGACTGACGATCTCCGTGCGCTCCGGCGGCCACAGCTGGTACGGCCTTCACCTGCGGAACGGCGGGTTGCTGCTCGACCTGTCGCGGCTGCGCACCATCAGCGTCGATCAGGCCGCTCGCACCGCCGTCGTCGACGCCGGCGTGCTCGGTCTCGAGCTGCAGCACGCGATTGCCGAACATGGCCTGTTCTTCCCGGTCGGGCACGGGCCGGACGTCGGCCTGACCGGATTCATGCTCGGCGGCGGCTACGGCTGGAACTCCCGCCAGCACGGCCCGGCCTGCTTCTCGATCCGCGCGGTGGACGTGATCAACGCCGACGGCGAGTTGCTGCATTGCGACGAGGACCGCAACGGCGACTTCCTGTGGGCGGCTAGAGGCGGCGGGTTCGCGCAGTTCGCGGTGATCACGCGGTTCTACTTGCGGCTCTATGACCAGCCGGGGTCGATCATGCGCAGCACGCAGGTGTATCCGGCTGCGATGGCCGGCGAGGTCGCGGCCTGGATGATGGCGATCGCCCCGCAGCTCGATGACCGGGTGGAGCTTGTGTCCATGGTGACCCGCCCGCCGATCACTAGCTTCGACGGCGCGGCGACCACGGTCTCGGCGACCGCGTTCGCGGATTCGGCCGGCGAGGCCAGACGGCTGCTCGCGCCTTTCGGAGACTCTCCATTCGAAGGGCGCGAGCTGCTGGCTGTCAGTAACGCCGAGACGAACGTGCCCGAGCTCGGCGCCGAGGTTGAGCGGGAGACGCCCAAAGGTCAGCGCTACGTTTGCGACAACATCTGGACCAGGGCCGGGGCGCCGGTGATCACCCCGCTGATCCAGCGGGCCGCCGACACGATGCCGAATCCGGAGTGCCAGGTGTTCTGGTACTGGTGGGGCCGGGACCGGCGGCCGCCGTACGCGGCCTGGTCGTCCCAGGCGCCCTGGTACTTCGCGGTCTACGGGATCGGCTCAGATCCCGATTTGGACTGCGCGCACGATCGGTGGGTCGCCCAGTCGATCGGTGCGGTGGCGCACCTGTCCGCTGGGACTCAGTTCGCGGACGCCAATCTCGCCGGGCGATTCGACTCGCCGCTGCGGCCGACCCAGCTGGAAAAGATGATCAGGCTCAGGGCGCGGCATGATCCGGCCGGGGTGTTCAGTGCTTTTCCGGACTGGGGCTATCCGGAGAAGGACGAGCCGTGAGCGTGTCGACCGTCCTCGTCGTCGGCGGCGGGATTACCGGCAGCATGCTCGCCCTGGCCCTGGCGGACCGGGGCGTCCAGGTCGAACTGGTCGAGATCAGCCCGGTCTGGCACGGGGTCGGTCACGGGATCACCGTGCAGGGCAATGCCTTGGCGGCGTTCGACAAGGTCGGTGTGCTCGCCGAGGTACAAACCCTGGGCATTGCTTTCAACCAAATGCGTATGTTGCACGCGGATGGATCACTAATCGCCGAAGTGCCGACGCCCCGCACCGGAGGTTCTGGGTTGCCCGCCACGATGGGCGCGCTGCGCTCAGACCTGCAGGCGGTCCTGTGCGAGCGGGTGTACCGGGCGGGCGCCGCTGTCCGGCTCGGGCTGACCGTGCGGGGGCTCGATGTGAGCACGGGCGACGTGGAGTTCAGCGACGGCAGCGCGGGTTCGTACGACCTCGTGGTCGGGGCGGACGGGATCAGATCATCGATGCGGCCGCTGCTCGGGATCACCGCGACCCCGCAGCCGAGCGGGATGAGCATCTGGCGGGTGGTCGCGCCGAGGCCGGCCGAGCTGGATTGCGCCGAGGTCTACTACGGCGGGCCTAGGTTCAAGGCCGGGTACAGCCCGATCTCGGCCGACCGGTGCTACGCGTACCTGCTCGATGAGGACGATGCCGCCGATGGCCGGCCGTTGTGGGAGCAGTTGCGCGAACGGTCGCAGGGCTACGGCGGGACCTGGGGCAAGATCCGCGCGACGATCGGGCCGGACTCCGACGTCTCCTACACCAGGATCGAGTGGCTGCTGGCCGATCATCCCTGGTACCGGGGCCGTGCGATCGTGATCGGGGACGCCGCGCACGCGTGCCCGCCGCTGATCGCCCAGGGCGCGGCGATGTGCGCAGAGGACGCCGTCGTGCTGGCAGAACTGATAACCGGGCCGGGGCCGGTCACCGGCGCGCTGCGCGCGTTCATGGCGCGGCGGCTGCCCCGGGTGGAGATCGTCGTGCGCAACTCGCTGCTGCTGACCCGCTGGGAGATGAACCTTGAACCGCACACCGACGCCGACGTCGCCCGCGCGATGAACTCGACACTCAGCTTCCTCGCCGGGTCGGCGCCATGACGGCGGTCGTCGACGCGCACGGGCATCTGCTGGTGCCTGAGGCGAACGCGCTCGCGGCCGGATCGCCAGGTCAGGCGGTCGATGAGGCGGCGGAACGGGAGTCGTTCTCGGCCGACAGCCTGGCCGTCAACGCCGAGCAGATCCGCCGGGTCTGGCCGCAGCTCACCTCGGTCGACCGGCGGCTGGCGGACCTCGATTCGATCGGGGTCGACGTGCAGGTCGTCGGGCCGATGCCGATGCACAGGTACTGGGCCGAGCCTGACCTCGCGGTCGCGCTGAGCCGGACCATCAACGAGGCGGTGGCCGGTCACTGCGCCCAAGGCCAGGGCCGGCTGCGGGGGATAGGGACGCTGCCGTTGCAGCACCCGCTGGTCGCGGTGGCCGAACTGGAGTACGCCGCGGCTGACCTCGGTCTCGCCGGAATCAGCGTGTCGACCAGCGTGAACGGGCTCGAGCTGGCCGACCGGCGGCACGATCCGATCTGGGAGGCCGCCGCCGGTCTTGGCGCGGTGGTCTTCATCCACCCGTGGGGCTGCTCGCTCGGGTCCCGGCTGGCCGCGCACTACCTCGGCAACAGCTTCGGGCAGCCGGCCGAGACCGCGCTGGCGCTGGCGCACCTGATCTTCGGCGGGACGCTGGACCGCTTCCCTGGCCTGCGGCTCCTGGCCGCGCACGGAGGCGGGTTCCTGCCTGCCTCCCTGGGCCGGTTCGATCACGCGTGGCTGACCAGGCCCGATGCCAGGAGCTGCGCTGAGCTGCCGAGTTCGTACCTGCGCCGGATCTGGTTCGACTCGCTGGTCTACACCCCGGCGGCGCTCCGCCACCTGGTCGAGGCGGCCGGAGCCGACCGAGTGGTGCTCGGGACCGACTATCCGTTCGACATGGGCGTGACGGATCCGGTCGAGCGGGCAGTCGCGGCCGGGCTGCCGGCCGCTGACCAGTTCGCGATCCTGAGCGGGAACGCGGCTGTCTTGTTTGGGCTCTGAGAGCTGGACTCGCCGAAGCTACCCGCCATGCCCGCTCACCCCTTGGTCCGCCGGGGTGGCGAGCCTGGCCCGGATCTCGTCAGCCTGCAGTGCCCCGATGTCGGCACAGAGCGTGAGCGCCGCCTCCAAGTGCTCCCGGACCCTGGCCTGATCCCCATCGGCCTCGTCGGCTCTGACCAGGCCGAGGTGCGCTCTGGCTTGCTCGTACTTGTCCGCGGTTTTCAGCGCCGCACGAAGGGCGGCCTCATGCTCAGCGCGGGCGTGGCCGCGGTAGCCCGTGGCGTACAGGACCTCGCCTAGGGTGTTCGTCGAATCGGCCAGACCGGACAGGTCGCCGATCTCCCTGAACAGCGCGAGCGCCTGCCTGCTCTGGCTGGTGGCCAGAGCGTGCTCGCCTAGCTGCAGCCGCGCGCGGGCCATATCGCACAGAGCGTGCGCTTCCGCCCGCCGGGATCCGATCTGGCGACACAGCGCAAGGGCCTGAGCCAGTGCGTCGATCGCCTGCTCAGGCTGGCCTCGGCGGATGTGCACGTCGCCGAGGCCGGTCAGCTGATGCGCCTCTCCGTTTCGGTCGCCGAGTCGCCTCGTCAGCGTGAGCGCCTCCTGCCGATGGTCGATGGCCTGCTGGTAATGGCCTTGGCGGGCGGCAATGAGCGCCAGGTTGTGCAGTGCGCGCCACTCCCTGCTCTGATCCCCCACGCGCCGGCTCAGCCCCAGCGCTTGCCGGTAGTGTTCGGTGGCCTCGGAATACCGGCCCTGCTGGCCGTCGGCGAGACCGAGGTTATGCCGCGCTCGGATCTGGCAATGCAGGTCACCGATCTGAATGCTGAGCGCAAGAGCCTGGCCTAGCCTGTCGACCGCATCGGCGTACAGGCTCTGCCAGATGTCGGTCCGGCCCAGGCTGATCAGCGCGCTGGCTTGCGCGGGACGGTCACCGAGCTGCTGCGCGGCGCCGTAGGCGAAGCCGTGAATCGTCGCGGCATCCGCGTAATATCCGCCAGCGTCGAGATAGCGGTGCAGCGTGGCGCCCAGCGCGACGGCGTGCCGGGCTGACCCGCCGGTCTCGGCAGCGCACTGCACGACGGCGACGAGGCCGGCTCGTTCGGTGTCCAGCCAGGCCTTGGCCGCCTGCGAGGTGGCAAGAGCGGGTGCGGCGTAACCGGCCGGAATGACCACCTCCGGCCTGCGCTGGTGCTCGGCCGGGAACAAGATGTCCATCGCGGCCGACGCCACGTACAGATAGTGGTCGAAGAGTCGGCTGAGAGCGGCCCGGCGCTGCTCATCGCTGTCGGTCGCGGTGGCCTGCTCAAGGGCGTAGGTCCGCAGCAGGTCATGGATCAGGTAACGGCCTGGGCTGGTGCTCTGCACGAGGCTGGCGGCCAGCAGCCGGTCGAGCAAATGGGTGGTCATCGCCACCGTCAGGTCGATCATGGCAGCCGCCGCGTACAGGTCGATCTCGGTACCGGGATGCAGCGCGATCAGCCGGAACGCGCGGGCGGCCGCTGCGCTCAGGCTCAGGTACGACCACGAGAACACGGCCCTGACCGCTGTGGAGGAGTCCTGAACGGCGTCGAGCAGGTCAAGCTGGCGCTGCCGGTCGGCGAGTTCGGCGACGAGCTCAGCCAGCGGACTGGCGGAGCGCATGGCGGTGAGTTCCGCCGCGACCCGCAATGCCAGGGGCAGCCGGGAGCACAGAGCGGCGAGGCTCGCCGCCGCGTCCGGGTCGGAATCGACTCGGATGCCGATGAGCGCGCGCAGCAGCTCGACCGCCTCAGAGTCGGTCAGCGGATCCAGGTCCAGCCTGCGAGCGCCGTCCCTGGCAACCAGGCCCGGCATCGAATCGCGGCTGGTCACGACAACGGCGCACGTCGGGGTGCCTGGTAGCAGCAAGCGGACCTGGTCTGCGGTCAGGGCATTGTCGAGCACGATCAGGATCCGTCGGCCGGCCAGCTTGGTGCGGTAAAGCGCCGCCCGCTCATCGGTGCTCGGCGGAATCTCCTGGCCGGGCACGCCGAGTCCGCGCAGCAAGCCAGCCAGGGCGTCGCTGGCCGCGACCGCGGGCCGGGCGTCGTAGCCGCGCAGGTTCACGTAGAGCTGGCCGTCGGGAAACCGGTCCGCGATCTGGTGGGCCCAATTCAAGGCCAGCGCCGTCTTGCCGACTCCGGCAACGCCCCCGATCGTCGAGATGACCACGACGCCGACCGCGTTTCCAGCCTCATCGAGCAGGCGGGTGAGGGTGGCCAGTTCGGCTGGACGCCCAACGAAATCGCGCACGGCGGCGGGCAACTGGCGCGGCACGATCTGGGCGCTCGGTTTACGTTCGCCAGAATCGTCCGCCCTCTCGGCCGTTGGTCCCGGCAGCTTGAGCACCTGCTCAAGCAATCGTCTCGTGCTGCGGCGTGGGTCCCCGGTAACGCCGCGCTCCAGGTCACCGATTGAGCGGACGGAAAGCCCGGTCAGCTGGGCTAGCTGTTCTTGAGTCAGGTCGGCGGCTATCCGGTGCCGGCGCACCAGGTCGCCAAATCGGGTCATACTCCGAAAATCTACCTGGCGGTGCCGACTGCCCTTATCGTTCGAACGGTCCGTTACCATTGCGCCGTGTCCGAGCGGGGGCCAGTGCCTGAACTAGACATCAGCCATGCACATTCGGCCCGGGTCTATAACTACTGGCTTGGCGGCAAAGACAATTACGCCGCCGACCGGGATGCGGCCGAGCAGGCGATCGCCGCCAATCCGGGAATCGTGGCCGACGTGCGGGCGAACCGCGCGTTCCTGGCCAGGGTGGTGCGCTTCCTGGCGGGCGAGTGCGGGATCGGCCAGTTCCTCGACCTCGGCACCGGCCTGCCGACCGCGGGCAACGCCCATGAGGTGGCCCAGGCGGTGAACCCGGCCGCCCGGGTCGTCTACGTGGACAACGACCGTACCTCGCCGGGTTGTGCGCACGCACATGTGACGGTCTGTGATTGTCTCAAGTGTCCGCTCCTCGCGCGCCTACGCGCACTGGGCCACGTTCGCGAACTGTCCGGACAGTTGAGACAATCACGCACCGTCACC
>DASYAT010000027.1:0-7603 GCA_036501205.1 Streptosporangiaceae bacterium
CTTGGGCAGTCGTCCCGGCCGGACCCGCTCGGGGGCAATGACCTGTGGTCACAAGGGTCCAGGGCGCCGGGGCGACCCCGCTTCGAGCCATCCCGGTCGGCCACCCCAAAGACAGAGTCAACTCGGCCTTCCGCCGAACCAGGCCGGACAGATTCACCAGAGTCCACTTCCGCAGAGTCCACCTCAGCACAGTCGACTTCGGCACAGTCGACTTCGGCACAGTCGACTTCACCAGAGTCCGCGAAGGCTGAACCGGCGCGCGCTGACTCGCGGTCATCCAGGCCAGATCCGCTGCGGCCAGATCCGTCGCGGACGGAGCCGTCGCGGCCAGATCCGTCGCGGACGGAGCCGTCACGGCCAGATCCGGGGTCAGGCCGGCGGTCAGAAGGGGAGCGGCTGGATTCGCCGTCGGCGCGGCAGCCTCGGCCGGAAGCGGCCCGCTCTGAGGCACATCGGCCAGAGCCATCTCGTTCCGAGTCGACCCGGTCGGATGCGGCGCGGTCGGATGCGACCCGGTCGGAGGCGGCGCGGCCCGATGCGGCTCAGTCGGATGCGGCGCGGTCCGACTTGTCGAGGCCTGATTTGTCGCGATCGGCTGCGAGTCGGTCCAGGTCAGAATTGGAATCGTCGAGGCCGGAATCGTCGAGATCGGACTCGTCCGGATCGGGTGCTCGCGATGGGACGAGCCGCGCCGATGCGCCAAACGGTTCACGGTCAGGTTCGCTGCAGCCCGGTGCCGCTCGGTCCCAGCAATCGCGGCCGGAGTCGGCGACGCCTGACTCGTCGAGACCCGACGTGTTTCGGCCGAGCTCGCGGTCAGAATCGGCGAGGACCGAGGCGTCGAGTACCTCCCGTCCGAACCCATTGCCGGCCGACAGTGGGTGGTCTCAACCGTCTAAGCGGGCCGATGAGTCGGGGCCTGACGTTCGTCGGCCCGAGCCGTCCCGGTCCGATCTACCCCGCTCCGAGCCCTCGCGGCCCGAGCCATCCCGCCCTAAGTCGTCGCGGTCTGGGTCGTCTCGGTCTGAATCTTCGCGCGCTGAGCAGTCTCGGTCTGAGCAGTCTCGGTCTGAGTCGTCGCTGTCTGAGTCGTCGCGGTCTGAGTCCTCCCGATTGGGATCGCCTGATGTGGACGCGCCTAAGGCTGAGCCAACTCGGGTCGAGTCTTCACGACCGGACCGGAGCAAAGGCGAAACGGCCGCCGAAGCACCGCGAACCAGCGAGCGGACCGACCCAATGCGGTCAGCCTCGCCGAGCCCGGCCAGCTCGGGCACCAGTGTCGGAGGCTCGGGCTCCAGCGCCGGTAACTCGGGCAGCGGCACCGGCAGTTCTGGCCCCAGCGCCAGTAGCTCGCGCGGCGGCAGCAGTTCAGCCGCTGGCAGTTCGGGTACCGGCAGTTCCGGCACCGGCAGTTCCGGCACGAGCAGCGGCAAGTCGGCCAGCGGGGCCGTGCCGCCATCATCGGTCGAGTCCGTTGCCAGTTCGGCGGAGCAGGAGGACAAGGACGATGGCAAGGCGGCCAAAGCAGCGGCAGCCGATGCGAGCAAGACCGGAGTGAGCAACGGTAGCGCGACGTCGGCTAAGGCGGCCGGCAGCGGCGACACCTCGTCGATCATGGTACGGATCGTTCCGGGCATCACGAGGTATCACAAGGAAGACTGCCTGCTGATCAGGTTCCTTGCCGCAGATGATCTTGAGGTCATGAGCCTGAAAGCGGCGGCCGACGAAGGCTACTTCGCCTGCAAGGCCTGCAAGCCCGACCAGATCACGGCCGACACCGGCAGCTAGAACATCACTATCCCTTAGCGGTTCAGAGCTGCAGCGACGCCCACCTGCCGTAGCTCCGTCCCGGGAAACTGTGCTGTTCGGGGACCTGTGTCGCAGGTCTGTCGCTGATGAAATGTCCCGGTTGGGTGGTCAGGGGTGAGGCGGTTCTGGTGGCGCGGCTGGCGCGGATAGGCGTCCGGGCACTTGTCATCGGTTGGGCGCGACTTCTCATCGGTTAGACGCCACTTCTCATCGGTTGCGACGACTTCTCACTGGTTAGACCGAACATTTACCCGGTATGCGGCTTTTGTGACCCGGGTAATCATAGGGAAGTCGTCGCAACGAGTGGCAAGTGCCTTCTAACCGATGAGAAGTGGGTCGGCGGGGCCACCGCAAACCCGGCGAAACGCCCATCAGTCGGGCGCGGCACCGCGTCTGGTCCGCCTGGCTGCCGTGCCGGGCCGGGCCGGCCGGTCGGCCCGGAGCGGATCCGGCTGCTCCCCGCTGAAGCAGCCAGTGTGCGATGAGGGGCGATAACAGCGGACTGAGCCAGAAGGTCGCGGGTAGGGAGTTGCTGGCGTATTCGAAGGAGTCGGCCTCGCCGCCGATCGCGGCTTCGTATTTCGCGGCTCGGACCCGTCGGCTGATTTGCAGGCCGAAGCCGGTCAGCGCGGCCGCGACCTCTGGATCTGGGCTCTGCCAGCCGACGGCGATCTGCTCGCCCAGGCGAAACCGGCCCGCCCGGCGCGCCTCCTGAACAACCCGGATCGCCTGCCGGGCCAGCCCCTCCAAGCGGAGCTCTGGCGTAACGGCGACGTCGAGAGCGACCAGGCACCCCCGCGCCAGGCCCGGCTGGCCGGCGATCACGCAGCCGGAGCCAAACCCTGCGGCGGCCGGCAGTAGCTCGATCGACTTCACGTTCAGCTCATCGGCCACGAGTTCCAGGAGCTCGGGGCCAAGCTCCGAGAACCCGGCCACTGCGACCCTGGCCACGGCGAGCGGCTGCCGCAGGCCGATCCCGGCCGCCGCCCTGGCCGCCCGCCCGACCCGGACGATGCGGCGCACCAGGACCATCTGCCGCCGGAGCCGATCATCGGCCGGCGTCTCCTGCGCCTGCGGCCACCGGGCTAGGTGCACGGAATCGGGGGAGTCGCAGCCCCGGATCAGGCTCCACGCGTGGTCGCTGAGATACGGCGCGAACGGTGCCATCAGCCGGCACGCCACCTCAAGTGCAGTCCGCATCGTGGCCAGTGCCGCTTCTTGCGGTCCGCATCCCTCGTGCCCGGCGATCCGGTCTCTCGACCGGCGAACGTACCAGGCCGACAGATCGCCGATGAATTGCTCGATGCGCCGCGTAGCGGTATCGGGACGATAGTCATCGAGCGCGGCGGTGACTTCGGCGACCGTCGACTGACCCACGCTGAGAAGCCAGCGGTCAAGAATCGACCGGCCCGGCGCGGTATCCGCCTTCGGCTCACCGGAGGCGGCCAGCTCCGCGTAACGGCTGAAAAGCATCGCGCAGTTGAGGAACCTGCGCAGCACCCCCCGCGTGCCGCCGCGGATCAGCGCGTCGGTCACCCTGACCGCAGCATCCGGCCTGGCCGAAGCGGCGAAGTACCACCGGACGGCGTCGGCACCGTGCCGGTCGATCAGCGGAAACGGCGCGCTGAGATTGCCTTGCTGGGCGGTCATCGGCCGGCCGCGAGAATCGAGCACGTCGCCGCAGCGCAGACCAGCTTGAACTGGCGTCCGGCCGAGCACCAGCGATCCGATCGCCAGCAGGGCGTAGTGCCAACTGCGGACCTGCGCGCCACCTGCGATAAGCAACTCGGCCGGTCCGCTGGCATCGAAGTCCGCCCGATGCCGCATTGGCGCGCCATGCTGCGCGAACGGCATCGCGCCGGCGTCGTAGGCCGAGTCGATGATGTCGGGCACTCGCCGGGCCTGGCCGCCGCAGATCCGGCAGACGATTTCGATGCGGTCAATGACCGGCCGGTGCGGGTCCGCGCCGAGCAGATCCCTTCCGGCGAGTTCGGACAGCTCGGTTAGCGAACTGACACAGGTCAGGTGGCCTAGCCCGCATTTCCAGATCGGCAGGGGCACACCCCAGTACCTCGTCTTCGACACCGCCCAGTCCGCCGAGCTGGCGGTCCCGCCGCCTAGCGGCCGCGCCCCGGCCGGGCGCCACGCAACCCGCTCGTAGTTCACCCGCAGCCGGGCGGCCGCCCCGGACAGCCCGAGATACCACGATGAGCGCAGGCGGCGAAGCAGCCGCGTCCCGCAGCGCCAGCAGTGCGGACGGTGCACCTGACGCGGCCGGGCGGTAAACAGCAGTCCTCGGTCCGACAGATAGGCGATGATCGCCGGATCGGCGTCGGTGAAGGGCCGGCCGCTCAGCACCGGCACGCGCCCGTCGAACCGCCCATCCGCACCGAGCGGGTCGACGGCGGGCAGTTCACCGCTGACGCCCTGTTCGCCGTCGAAGGCTGGGGCTATGGGCAGCAAACCGGTGCCTCGGCTGGCATGTACCGATCGGTCCGCCAGCACCTGATAGACGCCGTCCTCGATCAGCTTGAACGCGGGCTGATAGGTCGCCCCCGCCAGGTCGGCTCCGGTAAGCCGGCTGGAGATATGCCAGCCATCGCCCAGCACCCGCGCGAACGCCCGCTCGGCGACTATCACGCGAACGTCATGTCCCGCCCGCCGCCCGATCACGTAGGTTTCATCGGGGTGCACCGCGACCGCGACATTGCCGGTCAGCGTCCATGGCTCGGGAGTCCAGACCAGCAGTTCGGCGCCCGACAGCTGGGCGCTGCTCGCCAGCGGGTCCAACCGTAGCCGCGCGGTCACTGCGGTGCTCTTGACCGGCCGGTACACCCCGGGACCGCGAAGTTCGTGGTCGGCGAGGGTCGTCTCGCACCGCGAGCAATAATGCGCTGGCCGCCTATCTGGGAACAGCATTTTGGCGTCGAAAAATTGCCGGAGCGACCACCAGACAGACTCAACGTAGCCGCGGTCCATCGTGCGGTACGCCAGATTCGGGTCCGCGAAGCTGCCCATCCGCTCGCCCAGCGAGGCGAACACGCCCGCGTGCCTCAGCGCCGATTCACGACAGCGGGCCGTGAATGCCTCGACCCCGTAGTCCTCGACCTCGGCCCGACTGGCCAGGCCGAGCTCTCTGGCGACGGAGATCTCCACGCTCAGCCCATGACAGGCCCAGCCGTGGCTGACGCTCACCGTGAATCCCTGCATCGCCTTGAACCGCGGGTACAGATCGGCCAGCGCCAGTACCCGCAGGTGAGCCGCGCCCGGCAGGCCGGCGGTGGTGAGCGGTTCGACGAAGCACGTCCAGCGCGGGCCGGCCACCGCGGGTGAGCGGGCGGCCAGCTCCGAGCGGGCCCACCTGGCGGCTACCTCGCGCTCGAGGGCCGGCAGATCGATCACCGCGGCCTGGCCGCGGGGTTCAGGGTCATTTCGAGGCACTTCTCACCCCCCACTGGTCCGCCGGCGCTGTGCCGCGTTCACCATAGCTCACAGTGATCTAACGATGACTCATTGTGAATTGATGGCCGAGGTGGGGTGCCTGACGAGGCGCCGTCCAGGCCTGTTTGCGAATCACCCGGTAACCACTTATCCTCCGGTGACACCTGTCAACCATGATCATCGTCTGCTCAGTACGGGTGTTGCCAATACGGTGCGGTGTGCGGACTGCCGTCCGCAGACCGCGCTGACAGTTGTCTGCTACACAGTGCCGAGGGAGGCGGGGGATGACCGCAGCCGCGCGACCAGACGCTGCAGGCTTTCCGATCCGGCAAGGCGAGCAGCGCTGGACCGAAGCTGAGATCTCCGAGCTGTTTGGCCAGCTGTCTCAGGAGGCGGCCGAACTGCGGGCGGAGATTGTGCGGGCCGAATCCGACATCGCTGAGCGGCTGGGCGACGCGGTTAGCGATGCTGGCGATGATCAGGCAGATATCGGGGCGAAGGCCTACGAGCGCGAGCACGAGCTCGCGCTGACTTACAACGCGCGTGAATTGCTCGCGCAGACCGAGCGGGCGATTGCCCGGATAGAGGCTGGTACCTATGGATCGTGCGAGTCGTGTGGCGAGCCGATCGGCAAGGCCAGGCTGCAAGCCTTCCCCAGGGCAACCCTGTGCGTGAAATGCAAGCAGCGGGAGGAACGTCGCTGACCGACGATCCGGCTGCCTCAGGCAGCGCGATAGCCGAGGCTGGACACAGCGCCGGCCAAGGAGGGCGACCCCCTGTGAACCCCCGCCGCCGGGTCGGTGCGCTGCTCGCGGTGGCGGCGGCCGTGCTCGCCGCGGACATCATCACGAAAACGATCGTCGTGGCAACCCTGTCCGACCGGCCGCCGGTCCGGCTGCTCGGCGGCTTCGTCAAGCTCACCGTGTCACGGAATCCGGGCGCGGCGTTCAGCATCGGCCCGTCGGTTACCGTCCTGTTCAGCGCGATCGCGGTCGGCGTTATCGTCTTCATCCTGCGGGCCTCGCGCCGGATCCGGTCGCTGGCCTGGGCGGTCTCGCTTGGCCTGCTGCTGGGCGGTGCGACCGGCAACCTGACCGACCGGCTGCTGCGCTATCCAGGCCCATTCCGCGGTTACGTCGTCGACTGGATCTGGCTCCCGCACTGGCCGGTGTTTAACCTGGCCGATTCATCTATCGTGTGCGGCGGGGTGCTTGCCGTCCTGCTCGCGATGCGGGGCGTGCAAATCGATGGCTCCAGAGCCGTTGGCCGCGAACTCGGCGGTGCTGGCTCTGGGGGAAGACCCCCAGCATCCCCCCGCCGGGAGCAGGCATGACGGTCCCCGCTCAGCGACGTGTGCCGGTGCCTGACGGGCTCGACGGCGAGCGTCTCGATGCCGCGCTGGCCAGGATGTTCGGCCTGTCCAGGACCAGGGCGGCCGAGCTGATCAGCGAGGGCGCGGTCCTGGTCGGCGGCCGCCCTGCCGCCAAGTCAGACCGGGTTCCGGCCGGCGAGTGGCTGGACGTCACGCTGCCCTCACCCGCTCCGGCCCAGCCAGTGCCGGCCGTAGTGCCAGGCCTGGTCGTGGTCTATGAGGACGGCGACATCCTGGTCGTGAACAAGCCGGTCGGGGTGGCCGCCCATCCGACCCCCGGCTGGACCGGCCCGACCGTCTTGCAGGGACTACTCGCCGCGGGGCATCGGATCGCGACCAGCGGTGCCGCCGAGCGGCAGGGCATCGTTCACCGCCTCGACGCCAACACCACCGGGCTCATGGTGGTCGCCAAGAGCGAGCACGCCTACAGCGTGCTGAAGCAGGCGTTCAGGGATCGGGAGGTGGAAAAGCTCTACCACTCGCTGGTGCAGGGGCACCCCGATCCGCTGCGCGGCACGATCGATGCGCCGATCGCACGGCATCCGGCCGGCGACGGCCGGTTCGCCGTGATCGCCGATGGCAGGCCATCGGTCACGCATTACGACACCCTGGAGGCGTTCAGGGCCGCGAGCCTGATCGAGGTCAAGCTGGAGACCGGGCGCACCCACCAGATCCGCGTGCACATGGCCGCGGTGCGGCATCCGTGCGTCGGTGACCGGCTGTACGGCGCCGATCCGGTGCTCGCGGCCAGGCTGGGCCTATCCAGGCAGTGGCTGCACGCCAAAAGCCTCGCGTTCGCGCATCCCGACGACGGCCGCTGGGTCGAGTTCACTAGCGAGTATCCGGCCGACCTGAGCGCCTCGCTGGAATTGCTTACCGCGGAATCGTAAGCCTCAGCGAGTTGGCGCCGTCTGGTACGGCTTCTGCGTTATGGTCCTGGGGTGGCTGGCGGTGACAGGGGATTCGCGCATCTGCACGTTC
>DASYAT010000028.1:0-7315 GCA_036501205.1 Streptosporangiaceae bacterium
ACGATCGACATGGGGCATCTCGCCCGTTTGCACCGCATCAGGGACCTCCTGGTCCGCGCCGGGCGGCCTGGTGCGGAAACCGCCCGCCTGCTCCTGTTCGGCAGCACCGAGCCCTCCCCCCAACTCCGCACCCCGGCCGCAGACGGCGACGTCCAGCTCATCGACCTCAATGACCTCTACGCATGAACCTGAGCTGACTGCGGAGATTGGCGGCAGTCCCGTCAGTTCTTGTAGCGCCCTATTTACGGCAGGCCCGCGCAGCGTTCCGGTGGGCCGATGGTGACGTCGACGCCCGGGGAGTAGTGGACCAGTGGCTCGCCTTGCGGGACCGGGAGTCCGGCCGCCCTGACCAGCGTGTCGTTGACGACCGTCGCCTCGGCTCGGTGCAGCGGCCAGGGATCATGGCAGGCGCGGGCCAGCCGGTACCGCGACCCGGCCGCGCTGAACAGGATCCACCGCGCGGTCAGGAAGTGATCGAGCTCGGTCAGCTCATCGGGCTGGTACGGCTCGCCGATAGCGATCCGTACCCGGCTTGACGCGGTCCCTGGCCCCGGCCAGCGGCGGTAACACCAGTAGGCGATCGAAGCGTCGTCGCCGCCGACGTCCATCGCGGACCAGTAGTACGGCAGCCGGTAGGTGGACCGCGCCACGGCGACGGCACCGAACCTGGCCGCGTCCAGGGAGAAGAACCAGATCCCGACGTGCCCGTCAGAATCACGCACATAGGTCCGGACATTGGTCTCGGGAAATCTCGACATCCAAGGTGCGGTCCGGCCACCCGAAGTCGCCACCACCATAGAGAACGGCACTAGGCCGACCCAGGCCATGCCTTCGTGCAGGTCGGGGGTGAGCCCGACCGGCAGCAACTTGGCCACGTCGGCCGGGTCGAACGCCCAGTGCAGGAACGTCAGCCGCTCCCACCGCTGCCGCATGACCGGCCGCTCAATCTGGAATGGACAGGTACCGGCGGCAGCTTCGCTGGTTTCCACGATTCCATCATGACTAGCGGCCGGTGGATCAGCGCGGGCGGGTCAGCTCGGGCGGGTCAGGCCGTCCGGGGCAGCAGCGGGCCGTGGTCCAGTCTCGGCAGGACGTGCCGGGCGAACAAGTCGCCTTCGGCGGCGTGCGGGTAGCCGGACAAGATGAAGGCCTCCATGCCGAGCGCGGCGTAGTCGCGCAGCTTGGTCAGCACCTGGTCGGGATCACCGACGATCGCCGCGCCCGCTCCCGACCGGCCCCGCCCGATGCCGGTCCAAAGGAAGTCCTCGACAAACCCCTCATCATCGGAGTAGTCGCGCAATTCACCTTGCCGAAGCTGGCCGGTCGACGTGGGATGCAGCGACAGGTCCCTGATCTGGCGACCAGTCTCCGGGTCGAGCCGGCTGATCAGCCGGCGCGCGGCTTGGCGAGCCTCGGACTCGGTCGCCCGGACAATCACGTGTACCCGGTAGCCGAACCGCAGCGTCCGCCCGTACTTAGCGGCCCGCGCCCGCATGTCGGTGATCAGCGTCTCGACCTCGCCCATGGTGTCCGGCCACATCAGGTAAACGTCGGCTGCTTGGGCAGCGACCTCCCTGGCCGCCTCGGACAGGCCGCCGAAGTAGAACGGCGGGCAGCCGCCCACGGTCGGGCAGATCCTCGGTGGATCAAGGGTCAGGTTGACGAACTCACCCCGAACGTCGACCGGATCGCCGTTGAGCAGGTCGCGCAGCGCCCGCATGATCTCGAGCGTGCGCTGGTACCTGGGCGCGGACTCCAGCTTCTGGCCGGGCAGATCGGAGGAGATGATGTTGATCGTGAGCCGGCCGCCCAGCATCTCATCGATGGTTGCGAGCTGGCGGGCTAGTTGCGGCGGCCACATCTCCCCCATCCGGACGGCGATCAGCAGCTGCATCCGGCGCAGCAGCGGCGCGACTCCGGCCGCGAACATGAGCGAGTCGATGCCGGGCGCGTAGTTCGAGGGCAGCAGCAGGTTGTCGTAGCCGGATTCCTCGGCGCCGAGTGCGACGCCGCGATTGTGCTCCCAGCCGGATCGCAGCGCCGGATCTACGACTCCGATGAACTCGTGATCCTCATCGCACAGCGGGCAGAACCAGGACACCTCGCAGGCCATTTGGGCGCTGCCTCCTCAAGGCTAAGACTCGGTCACGGGAGCAGTACGATCTTGCCGAGCACCTGCCCCTGGGCGAGCCGCTCGTAGGCCTGCCTGACCTCGGTCAGCGGGTAGGTCGCTGCGATCGGCACCTCAAGGCGCCCGGCCGCGATCAGCCCGGCCAGTTCGGCGAGCACCTCGGCGCTGGCGCCGGCCGCATTGCCTTCGGCCTTGACGCCGAATTCCGCGACGGCTCCGAAGTTGACGATCGTGTCGATCCGCTCCGGTGCGACGCCGAGGTCGAGCGCGAGCCGGACGTAGTCCGCACCGAACGTGTCGATGAATGCGTCGACTGTCCCGGCCGTCTGCCTGATCCGATCCGCAACCCCGTCTCCGTAGGCGACTGGGATCACGCCGTGGCCGGTCAGCCAGTCGTGCCTGGCCGGGCTCGCCAGCCCGATTACGTCGGCCGCGGCTAGCTTGGCCAGCTGGACGATGATCGATCCGACCCCGCCTGTTGCCCCGGCCACGACGACCGTGTCACCACGGACCAAGCCGACCGCCCTGATAGCGGCATAGGACGTAGCTCCGGCTACGTAAAGCGCGCCGGCCACCTCCCAGGGCACGGCCGGCGGCTTGGGCGTCAGGTGCTCGACTTCGACCAAAGCGAACTCAGCGTGACTAGCCCGGTTATCGGTGAACCCGATGACCTCATCGCCAGCGGCGGCGCCGGTCACGCCCGGCCCGATCTCCGCGACGATCCCGGCCAGGTCGCTTCCCTCGCCCGAGGGGAAGGTCGCCGGATACCTGGCGTGCAGCAGACCGTCCCTGATCTTCGCCTCGCCGGGGTTGATTCCCGCCGCCTTGACCTGGATGAGCACCTGGCCTGGCCCGGGCGTTGGCGCGGGTACGTTCGCAACCTCAAGAACCTCAGGGCCGCCGTACCGGGCGAACCGCACTGCCTTCATCTCGGTGCCTTTCCGCTCAGCCAGCTTCCACCCTCCCATCATGCCCAATGCCCCGGCATGAGGGAGTCTGAGTCTCGCCTCGCTTTTACCGTTGCGTTCGTGACAATCAACTTGGAACGGGGGCTAGGCATGGTGCAGCTACTCGGCAGCCTGGGCGAGCAGGGCATTCATATCCAAAATGACGGTCTTCCGGTAGCGGCTGAGCAAGATGCCATCCTCGCGTAGCTCTTTCAGGATTCGCTCCACCGTCGAACTCGCGACACCGGCGAGCGCTGCCAGGTCCGCCTGGGTCAGCGGCGGGACCACGACCGTGCTGTCGGGCTGCGGCACGCCGTATTCGGTAGCCACGTCGTATAGCAATGCGGCGATCCGCATTCGTGAACTGACCGCCCGTCCGACCGCCGACAGGCCGGTTGTCTGCCTGATCTTGTCGGTGAGGCTCCGCATGACCAGGCGAGTCACCTCTGGATGCTCTGCACAGAAGGCCAGGAATCGGATCCGGCCTATTCTTATCGCGGTCACGAGATCCAGCGCGACCACGTGGGCAGTTCTCGGCATCTCGTCTATGACCGCGAACTCACCGACGAGGTCTCCTCTCCCGCGTAATGCCACAATCGTGACGGTGCCGGTGGCGGTCGTCCACGTCACCTTCGCGCAGCCAGCGAGCAGAACGAAGAGCGTCGTTCCCAGCTCGCCCTGGCGCATCATGAAATCTCCCCGGCCAAAAGAAACCTTCGTGCCGCCATGCAGCAGGTCAAGTCGCTCGGGCTCAGAAAGCCGCGCGAGCAGGCTGCCGTCCGGCCACGACCCTGGATTAATCACGACTACCAGTATTGGCCGCGTGTGCTGCCACCGCTATTACGCGCGCTGGAGGGGCCAGTGAATACCGTCGTCCTGCTCACCGCGCTGGACATGGAGTACCAGGCCGTCCGGCGACACCTCGAGGTAACAAGGACCCGGTCCCATCCGGCCGGCACGGTGTTTGAAGTGGGCCACCTGCCAGGCACCCATGGCGAGGTTGTTATTGCCACCATGGGCGAGGGCAACCTCGGGGCGGCCGTGATGACCGAGCGGGCGATCGCGATGTTCCAGCCAAGAGCGCTGCTCTGCGTCGGGATCGCAGGCGGCCTCAAGGACTACATCGCCCTGGGCGATGTAGTCGTCGGTACCAAGATTTACGCCATTCACGGCGGATGCGATCGAGACGACGGATTTCTGACCAGGCCCATGGCCTGGAACGGTTCGCATGAGCTCGAACAGTTTGCCCGGCAGGTGGCGCAGGCCGGAACCTGGAAACACTTGATCACTCAGGGACAGCAGCGAATAAGCGCATCGGCTCTCCAGACCCCGGCTGTGCATTTCAACCCGGTCGCCTCTGGAGAAGTGGTGCTGGCCGCAACCGATACATCCCTCACCGCGCTGCTCCGCACCAACTACAACGATGCCGGCGCCGTCGAGATGGAAAGCGCGGGAATCGCTCAGGCGGCCCATCTCAACCGATCGCTGCCGGTGCTGAGCGTGCGCGGGATCAGCGATCAGGCCGACGGGGACAAGGACATAGCCGACGCGGCAGGCTGGCGGTATGTCGCGGCGGCTCATGCCGCGGCATTTGGGATGTCAATTGTCGCGATGGTTTTGGGGACCGCAGTGACTAGGACGAGTCATAGTCATGAAGTTCGCGGGAGCAGCGGGCGATCCAGGCGCGGCCGCGCTTGCCGGGCGAACGGGTCGCCTTCGGCGGCGTTCGGGTAGCCGACAATACCTGCCTTTATGACACAAAAGATCCCGGCGAAACTAAAGGGTTTCCAAAAGGGACGCATGCTTGTAATCTTTGTGCCACGACGTCGCACCGCCGATACCGTACTTGCGTCAACCTAAAGAGTCGCCATAAATGCTCCATAAGGGACGGACATAGTGGCAAGCGGCTACGTGATAAGACCCGCCGGTCGGAACGCCGAAAAAGGCGCGTAACTCATGGCGGCGGGGGCAGCGGGGGGAAGCGAGACAGTCAGACCAGGCTGGCCGTCATCAAGCCTGCTCGGCCAGCTTTCGTCCGCTCATCGCGATGAGCTACTACGCCTCGGCGCCGGAGCGCTCTTTCCTGAGCGCCGGGTCATTGTCCGGCAGGGGAACGCCGACGACTACGTTGCCCTGCTGACCAGAGGCCTAGCCAAAGTAGTAGTGGACACCGAAGTCGGCCATGAAGCGCTGCTTGCTATCAGGGCGAGCGGCGACCTAGTCGGCGAGATGGCTGCCCTAGGCCAGATGCCGCGCTCGGCGAGCGTCGTTGCTTGCGTGCCGACATCCGTCCGGCTTATCCCCGCCGAGACTTTCACGGCCTTCACCAAGCGCAATCCGGAGGTCTTGTACAAGGCGGCCAGCATCCTCAGCCAACGGCTGAGGGAATCAGACGAGCAACGCATCGCGGTCAGCACGTTGCCCGCCAGGGAGCGGGTGGCCAGGGTTCTTCTCGAAATCGCGCACACCTACGGCCGCCCTTACGCCGCCGATGCCTGGGATCTAGGAATTCCGATCAACAACTCCGAGCTCGCGTCATTGGCCGGAGCAGGGCTGAGCTCGGCCGAGAAGGCACTGCGCTGGCTGCAGGACCGCGGAGCGGTAGGAAGACGGAAGGGCCGCGTAGTTATATCAGATCGGGCTCTGCTCCGGCGGCTGGCCGGACGAGCCTAAGCCCGTAAATCTACGGTGCCCAGACCGTGGAGGTCACCAAGAATCGATCAAGCCAGTGCAGCAAACGGAGGGGTGGCATGTCAGAACGGGGAGAATTCGGGCGGGCTCTGCTCGTAGCGTGCGACATTTCGAGCTTTGGGTCTGGGGACGACATCCTGCAGCTCGACAAGCAGCGAGGGCTGGCGGCGGTCCTGGATGAGGCGGCCGCTGCGGCCCGCCTGGTCCGATCGTCGTGGCACCGCAATGACCGGGGCGACGGTGAGCTGGCCTTGCTTCCGGATAGCGAGCCAGAGCCGCGGGTCATAGATGACTTCATTCACCAGCTCACGGCCGCGCTCAGCCGCTTCAATCGGCATCGGGTGACGCAGGCCCAGCTGCGTCTGCGCGTCGCCATTCATTACGGGGTCGCCTATCCGGCCGACAACGGCTACGCCGGCAACGGCCTGGTGACCGTCAGCCGCCTACTCGACTCCGAGCCGATCAGGTTCGCGCTCCGCGACTCGACCGCGAACCTGGCCCTGATTATTTCCGACGGGGTCTACCAGGAGACGGTTCTCAACGGCCACACCTCGGTCGGTCCCGATGAGTTCCGCAAGGTCAGCATCCGCGTCAAGGAGTACTCCGCCGACGCCTGGCTTTGGCTACCTGGCAAGGCCGCGCACGGACTGCGGCTCACCGAGGATCAGGCCGATGCTGCCGCCGGGCCCGCGCCAGCAGGCCAGCCAGCAACTGGATCGGCCGACCGCCCACGCCAGCCTGAACCGCGACCCACGGTGCACCAGGTATTCCACGGTGACATCCACGCCACGGACCCCGTCTTCGGGTTCAAGATCGACAACCGGCATAACAGCGCGGACTAATTCCCAGACTCAAAGGACATCCGATGGCAGATGATCACCCGGATCAGCCGGCTGTCGACGATGAGCCGCAGCGAGCGACCCCGGCGACGACAACAGGGAGCCATGACGGCGACGCGTCACACCACGATCAAGCTGAAGAGAAAAATACTGAAAAGAGCCAGGAGACCGGCCAAGCCGACGCCAACCAGGCTTCTGCTGAAGGCAAATCAGCCGATGACAGCACGCCGACCAATCGCGATGAGCCAGGCGACAGCGATGCGCGGGGTGACAGCGATGCGCGGGGTGATGGCGGAACGCGGGGCTACGGTGGCAAGCGAGCCGCGGAGCGCAAAGAAGCCGAGGTGCTGGCAACCGCGCACCAGTGGTTCCTGGGCAACTTCTACAACCAGAACCCCACCTTCGGAAACGCGGTCAAGGGCAGCGACGGAGGCACCAAGGCCAGGGCCAAGACCGGCCGGCTAAACCAGGACGACATCGATCGGGCGCTTGATCACTACGTGGCGCCTGATCTGTTCGGGCAAGCCCTAGATGCGCTGCGAAACTGCCGCGCACTGATCCTGACCGGCGCGGTCGGCAGCGGCAAGCGCGCTGCCGCCATTGCCCTGCTCAGGAAAGTAACCGATGGTTCGCTCGCCATGCTGCTTCCGACCCTCTCGGCGACTGAACTGGCCGATCGTGACTATAAGAAAGGCTATGGCTATGCC
>DASYAT010000029.1:0-48267 GCA_036501205.1 Streptosporangiaceae bacterium
GCGCTCGATGACCCCCGAACTACCCGACGACCCCGAAGCGGAGCAGGTCCAGGCGTGGGCGGAGCTGGCCGAGCTGTCGCAAGACCCGGACTTCCGTGCCAGCATGCGGCGGATGGCCAGGGACGAGGCGGCCGAGCTCGGTCAGGGCAGCGCCCCGGTCCTGCGCCGTGGCCTCGTCGCGGTCGTCCGCGACCAGGCACGCCTGGCCCTCGCCGCCCGCATCGAGCCGGCCTCACTGCAGGCCGCCCCGGTCGTCGCGGCGCTGACGGCGCACTACGCGCGCATCCTCGGCCGCCCCGACGACGCCGGGCTCCAGCGCCAGCTGCTGGCCAGGCTGGAGGCCGTGAACGACCCCCGCAGGGAGCGGTACCTCACGCTCCTCGCAGTGATCAACTGCTGGCCGGCCCCGGAGAGCCTGACACCCGTACTCGACTGGTCCATCCAGGCCCTGGGTGCCCGGGTTCCCCGATAACAGCCTCGCCGAGAGCCTGGCATCGCCGACGGCACGAAACCGTGCCGGGAACTGGGTCAACAACCGCAACAGCTCTGTTACCTCGGCACAGAAGACCAGCAGCATAAGCAGCATCCGCAGACCGGCGGAGCATGAGCAGCCTGCCCCCGCGCTCCAGCAGCATGTACGCATCAACTACGAAGCGCTGCCGTTCCGCTATCCGTGATTCCGATATTGGCTCAGCCACAGAGTTATCGAACTACAGATCACCCGCGCTGGGTGAGGCAGCCCCGCTCAAGCCGCCGGCATCATGGCGATGCGTCGCCAGGTCCGGTCGGGGAAGGGGCACAGCCGTTGAACCAGCTGCTTGAGCGGCTCGGCAGCTTCGCTGCCCGGCGGTACCTGATCATCATCATCGGCTGGGTAATCATCCTTGGCGGGCTGGTCGCGGCCAAGCAGGCCTTCGGTGGCACCTACATCAACAACTACAACGTGTCCGGCACCGACTCGGACCGGGGCCTTTCCGTACTCAACGACACCTATCCGCAGCAGGGCGGGTACGGCGGGCAGATAGTGTTCCACTCCCGCAGCGGCAAGTTCACCTCGGCCGACCAGTCGGCGATCAACCAGGCTTCGACCAACATGTCCAAGCTGCCGCACGTGCTCAAGGCGACCAGCCCGTTCGCCACCTCGGGTTCTCCCGCGGTGTCCAAGGACGGCACGATCGCCTACTCCAGCGTCTCCTGGAACGTGAACCCGAACTCGCTTGGCCCCGACTATCTGCACAAGCTGAACAAGGCGGTCGACCCGGCGACCACGGACGGCCTCGGCATCGACTACGGCGCCAACGCGGGCAACATCGGCCAGACCAGCAGCGACCGCACGTCGGAGATCATCGGCCTGTCGTGCGCGCTCCTGCTGCTGCTGTTCATGTTCGGCTCGCTGATCGCGGCCGCGATCCCGCTGTTGTCGGCATTGTGCAGCGTGGGGGCCGGGCTGTCGCTGCTCGGCATCCTGGCCGCCGACATCACGTTCCCGACCACGGCGCCGACCATCGCGACCCTGCTCGGCCTCGGCGTCGCCGTCGACTACGGCCTGTTCCTGATGGCCCGCCATCGCGAGCAGCTCGACGCCGGGATGGACGTCATCACCTCGGCCAGGAACGCCGAGGGCACGTCGGGCGCGGCGATCGTCGTGGCCGGAACCACGGTCGTCATCTCGATCCTCGGCCTGTACATCTCCGGGGTGGCCTTCGTCGGCTCGCTCGGCCTGGCCGCCGCGATCACGGTCGCGCTCACCATGCTGGTCGCGCTGACCCTGGTGCCGGCCTTCATGGGGCTGGTCAAGGAGAAGGCGCGCAGCCTGTCCGCCCGGCTCACCGCGCGCAAGGAACACATCTCGGCCCGGACCGAAGCCGCCCGTACCGCCGCGGTCACCCAGGAGCAGCACGAGAACAGCCCGTTCGCCCGCTGGGGACGCCGGGTCAGCTCGAACCCGTGGCCGTGGGCCATCGCCAGCGTGGTGGTGCTGCTCGTGCTCGCGATCCCGCTGATCTCGATCAACCTGGGCCAGCCGGACAATGGCACGAACCCGACCTCGGATAGCAACCGCCGCGCCTACGACCTGATCTCCACCGGGTTCGGCGTCGGGGTGAACGGGCCGCTCACCGTAGTGGTCAAGCTGCCGAAGGAGTCGAGTTCGGCCACGAGTTCGCTGCTGAACAGCATGGAATCGGCCGTCTCCAAGACCAAGGGAGTCGCTTCCGTCTCACCGGCCTCGGTAAACAACGCGAAGACCACCGCAGTTTTTAACGTGATACCAACGACTAGACCTCAAGCAAAGTCCACCATTAATCTCGTCACCACCCTGCGCGACGATGTGCTGCCCAAGCAGCATGTCACCACCTATGTGACCGGCACCACGGCTGGCAATGTCGACTTCACCAACCGGATCACCAGCCGGCTGCTGTGGCTGATCCTGGCCGTGATCGCGATCTCTTTCCTGCTGCTGACCTGCGCGTTCCGGTCGGTGATCATCGCCACCAAGGCAGCCATACTCAACCTGCTGTCGATCGGCGCGGCCGTCGGCGTGATCGTGGCGATCTTCCAGTGGGGGTGGCTGAAGTCCCTGATCGGGCTGCAGACCACGCTGCCGATCCCGGCTTACGTGCCGATGCTGGTGTTCTGCATCGTGTTCGGCCTGTCGATGGATTACGAGGTCTTCCTGCTGTCCCGGATGCACGAAGCCTGGGTGCTGACCCGCGACGCGCACCGCAGCGTGGCGATCGGAATCGGCGCGACCGCGCGGGTGATCACGACGGCGGCCAGCATCATGGTGGTGGTCTTCGCCAGCTTCGTGCTCAACACCGACCCGACGATCAAGATGCTCGCGATCGGCATGGCGTTCGCGGTGCTCATCGACGCCTCGCTGGTCAGGATGGTGCTGGTGCCCGCGGTGATGACGCTGCTCGGCCGGCACGCCTGGTGGATGCCGCGCTGGCTCGAGCCGGTCGTGCCGCACCTGAAGCTCGAGGGCAGCGCGGCCGCCGAGCAGGCACCGCCGGCCCAGGAACTGCAAGCGGCGCGGCACCGGTAAGCCGGTCCCGCGCCGCCTGATGATCGCGCTTGGGAAGCTAACTAAGGAACTAGAAGCTCAGCGTGATCAGTGCGTTCATCCGAGGCGTCCCGATGCCAGTGGCCTCGTCGTAGCCCTTGACGGTCGGGAAGAACCCGTTGTTGGTCTCGGCCGTGCCCGCACCCGTGATGTCGTGGAAGTACAGGTTCGGCGCCAGGTTGTACAAGATGTACAGAACCGGGTTGAGGTTACCGCTGCGGAAGCCCTGGAAGCTGTCACGGTCAGCGGCGATAGCCGACCAGAACGGCGACGACAGGCTGGTGCCGCCGATGCCGAACCAACCAGGCGGCGTCTGGAACTGGCTGAACGTGCCACAGACGCTGAACGGCGTGTTCGCGTTGCCGGTGCAGAACTCCGAGTACGGGGTGTTCTCATCGGCGTTGGCGGAAACGTCCGGGTCCTCGCGGCACGGGGTGCCGGTCTTGGCCAGCTGGCAGTTGGTCGAACCGTTGGCCTTGACCGTGAACGAGTTGTTGATTCCCGGACCGAACTGGTAGAACGGCCGGCCCCAGAACTCGCTGTTGCCACCGCCACCAGCACCGTCACCGGCGCACCAGTCGAAGCCGGTCAGGCCATCGCTGCCCGGGCCGCTGTTGCACAGGTTCATGAAGTTCCAGACCGTCTCCTGGCCCGTCGGGTAGGACGGGTTCGGGTTGGCGCCTGGGTTGAAGTTGTTGAGCGAGGTGCCGCCGACGCTGGTCACCCAGGGCTGGGACGGCGGGTCGAGGACATTGAGGATCGTGGTGCCGTCGGACCGGATGCAGGAGAAGGCACCGGTGTCGCCCTCGGCGCCGAAGGTGCTCTGGCCCTGCATCGCCATCTGCTCGAAGACGACGTTCTCGGCCTGGATGAGGCCAGCGCCGGCGTCGTTCTCACAGACCGCCCAGCTCGAGCTGACCGAGGAGACCTTGTTGTCGTTGGCGATCTGAGTCCACTCATCGAGCGAGGTCTGCCCGGTGAAGTCGTTCGGAGCGTTGTAGACGACCAGGTTCTTCACGGCCGGAGCGGCCGCGAGCTGGGTTTCGATGTCAGCGTCCACCTCGATGTCACCGGAGAAGCCGTTGAAGTTCGGCGGGCATTCGTCGCCGACCGGGCACTGCGGTGCCAGCGGGCCACCGTCGACGTTCACGTCCACCAGCGGCGGGTTGTAAGACGTTCCGAAGAACTGCTGGGCGTAGCTGGTGATGTCCGAGTGCTGGTACGCGGACAGCTCGAACAGGCCGATGCTCACGCCCTTGCCCTGGCCGCGCGGGCCAACGTGCGGGGCGCTGTAGATCGAGTTGAGCTGCGATGGGGTCAGGCCGTTGCAGCCGGGGGCGCCACCGTAGCCGAACGGGAAGCCGCTGATGCCAAGGATGGCGTTGGCAAGCTGCTGCTCGGTCGGGTAGGGGGTCTCACACGCTGGCGGGTTGGCCGCGGCGTGCGCGGAAGCGCGGTGCTTGGCCAGAAGCGAGGCGTTCCTGACGATGTTCGACTGCTCGCGAACCGTGTTGGACAGGCCGACGACGCCGTACACCTTCGAGGCGACGGCCTTCGGCACCCGCACGGCCGTGGAGTTAGCGAAGTACCTGGCGCCGTGTGGATCCCGGTAGGTGTTCAGGGTCGTGTGGAACGCGGCCGCGATCGCCCGGCTCGAGCCGGCCGCGCGGACCAGGAACTTCGACGACGACTTCTCGACCTTCAGGCCCTGGCTGCGCAGGTAGCTCGCTACCGCGTTGCGGGTCGCGGTGCTCGGAGCGTACGTAGCATCGAACGAGCCGGTCTTCAGCCACTTGTGGTACGCACCGCTGTGCTTGGTGTACAGGGCCTTAACGGTGCGAGCCAGCCCGGTAGCGTTCCTCGGGGCGAGTGCTACCTCTACCGACATCTTCGAGCTATGGAAGCTGCCGGTCACCGCGTCGGTCGTAGGCGAAACACTGCCCTTGAGCGCGACGAGATGGGGCCCACTGACGGTGGGGGCCGCCATCGCACCGGACGCCGCAGCGGCGCCGGTGTAGGCGGTGATGGCCAACCCCATGACGGCGATAACGCCGGCACGGGCTGGCCGACTGACAAGTCGCATACAGCCCTCCTCAGGCATAGTCAAATCGGCTGCGCCGCTAACCTACGACACCTATGGCGCTCATGTCACGGTTCGATTGCAGTGTCACTGGTTCGTTCATGCCATGAAGGTTGGAGTCTGCGCAGGTCAGGATCATGATCGTCGAATCGGGGCAAGCGCGCAGGCGATATGAGAAAGCCTGGCCGGTGATTAGCGGAGGCGAATAACACATAAACCACCGTTTGCATAGCCCTCGAATTGGAAGCTACCGGCTGAATGCGGACCCTGAAGGCCTTGGACCGCCGGAGGCTGGGTAAGTTTCCCTCGTCCGCCGATCGAGCTCAAAGCCGGCGGATCCGGGTGAACTATTACTAGCGATCGGACGTACTTAGGGCATGAGCACCGAACGAGCTGCAACACCGGCCGCGCCGGCCGGCGGCCTTGTGCTTGGACTCCGGTTCGTCGGAGCGGCGCTGCTGGCCGCCACGGCCGCGATCCACCTTGATCTTTACCTGACTGGATACAACTCGATCCCGACCATTGGGAACTTGTTCTTGTTCCAGGTCATCGTCGCTCTCCTGCTGGCCGTGGTCGTCGCCGCTTCGGGGAACCGGCTGGCCGCCGCCCTGGGCGCCGGCTTCTTGATCGCGACGCTCGGCGGTTACCTGCTGACGGTCTGGTTCGGCATGTTCGGCTTCAAGGAGGTTCGCACCACGGCCGGCACTGTCGCCGCGATCATCGAGATAGTCGGCTTCGCCGTGCTGGCCTGGTTCGCTGTGCAACCCGCCGCCTCGGCACCCGAGCGCGCGGGCATGCCGGGCAGCCTGGAGCAGTTGCTCGGTCGCCTGCCCAGCGGCGTGCGCGGCGCGGCCGGCGGAATCGCCGCGATCAGCGTGATCGCCCTGATCGTCGCCGGCATCTCGATCGGCACCGCGGGTAACTCATCGACCACCGTGTCCAGCGCCGGCAGCGCGCTGAAGACCACCACGATCAAGGGCGTGACCGTACTCACGAACTCCAAGGGTTTCACGCTGTACCTGTTCGTGCCCGATTCCTCGACGAAGTCCGTCTGCAACGGCTCGTGCGCTTCGTACTGGCCGCCGGTCAAGGCCCCGGTCTCGGCCTCTGGCATCAAGGGCACGATCACCACGATCACCCGCGCCGACGGCTCCAAGCAGGCGGCCTACAACGGGCACCCGCTCTACACCTACATCGGCGACAGCAAGCCCGGCCAGGCCACCGGCAACAACGTGACCAACAGCGGCGGCCTGTGGAAGGAAATAGTCGTCTCCGGCTAAGGGGCCAACTGTCGGCTGGCGCTGGACCGGCTGGACCGGCAAGTGACAGCTATCTCTTAGGCAACAGCACCGCCGAGATCGAGCACCTGGTCAACCAGGCTGCCGTCTACGTGGCCGAAGCCGACTCGCTGCTCGACGCGGCTGGTGTGCCCCCGGACGCCAGCGTTGTCAACCTCGGCTGCGGAGTGCCCGGCATCCTCGGCCGGCTCGAGCGCGGGTGCCGGCGGCGGCGTTTCCGGTGATCGCGGGTCCCTTATCCCTGGCCGGGACGACATATCCCTGGTTGGGCACCGCAGGATCAGGATCAACCGGACAAAATCTCGCACTAACCGGGGATAAGGCTTCCCAGCCAGGGATAAGTGACCGCCAGGGCCGGACAGCGGACCGCCAGGGCCGGGCAGTGGACCGCCAGGGCCGGATAGCGAGCCCCGCGAGGAGTACCGGCCGGGCCGCCCGCCCCTTTAGTCACACGGTTCCCAAATACGCTACTGGCCCCATCCGGCGCATCGAGATCGTTTTGCGAAAGGGTGAATGTGCGGATTCATCTTGTTTCCAGGGGGTGAATACGCGCATTCATCTGTTTCGGCGGGCCAGCGGCGCAAACACAACTCTACCCTTCTGCCCCATTCGCATCAGTAGTCGAATATTGCTGGCATAGGCCAATGCCGACGCCCGGCCGGCAGAACGCGAAAAGGCCAACCGGGCGCCGGATCTGGCTGCCTTGGTCTAGTTGCTGCGTTGCTTGAGCGATAGCCAGGCGGTAATTGACAGCAGGACGACGGCCACGGCCTCGATGACCAGGACTATCCAGGCCTCGGCCGTGATGTACGGCAGCTTGAAGCCGAAGATGCCGACCGCTTTGGCGAGCACGAAGCCGACGATGGTCCCTGCCATCAAGAGAGCGCACCCGGCCGCAATGAGGAAGTGCCTGGTGATCAGCAGCACGATCGCAGCGACGAATGTGCCGATCGCCTGGACCAGGAACAGCGCGCTGAGGGTCTTCACGTGCCGGTAAGCGATAAACCACAGGTGCAGGTGGATCGCGCCGGAGGCGATCAGCAAGCCGGCGCAGACGAGAAAGAGCGCCCACATCATGGGCGCCTGCGAGGCCTGAGTTTGCGTGCGGGTCTGCGTGGTGGTCATCGCGACTCCGTTCTTATTGACGTAAATGGCTCAGCGAGCTGGATCAGCATCGTCCGCCCCAGACGTAGCCGGCCAGCCTGCTCGACCGGGATCGGCCGTCCGGCCAGGCCTGTCACGCTTGCCGCCTGCCCTGCGTTCTTGGCAGGAAACACCGCTCGCCGGGACAGGGCATCCCAGATCGTGAAAACCGTACCGAGGTTGATATCGAGCCGACCAGTAGCCCGGTGATGAATGCGGTGATAAGCCGGGCTGATAAAAAGCCGGCCGACTATTCCGTAGGTCCACCGGACATTGGCGTGCGGAAGCGCGCCCAGGCAGGCGTACACGGTCAGCACAACTGCCGGCGTTGCCGCGTTGGACTCGACGGCCAGGATCGGGATCGCCGAGAACAGGAAGCTGACGTGCACGAGCGGATGCGCCCGGTACGTGGTCAGGATGCTCAGCTCTTCCTGCGAATGGTGCACGGCGTGGAACCGCCAGAACATATCGATCTTGTGGTTGACCACATGGGCTAGCCAGTCCATCGCGTCGATGCCGAGCACCGCGACTACGACGAAGCACCAGCTCGGAATCGCGGACAGCCGCGGCAGCACCAGCCACGGCTCGAGCTTGGCCAGCAACGTCGAGAAACCGGCCCCGAGCAAGACGATCAGCGGGATCACGAGCAGCGCGTAGAACAGCAGGTAGCAAACATCGAGCAGATGACCGCGAGCCAGCAGCGGCCGCCGCTGGGCCGGCCAGAGCTGCTCGATCACGGTAACCACGAACACGAACCCGAGCACGACCGGCCCGGCCAGCTCATACCGGCCGGCGCCGATCGAACTGGCGATCCCGTAGTGGCTGAGCAGGATCCAACCTCGCCAGCTCAGCCAAGCCCCGACGACAGCAATCACCAGCGTCGGCAGGTAGATCCGCCGCGACACCCGAGCCGGGCTGGCACTGGATGTGGCCAGGCTTGTCTCGTTCGCGTACATACCCAGGGTACGTCCTAGATCAGGGGCGGGTTCAAATCAGCTGTTGTCGGGCGGGGGCAGGCCAAGGTCCGCGCGGATGATCCTGACCTGGGCTTCGACGGCCGCGTCGGCGGCCTTGTGACGCTTGTCGAACGCCCGCAGCTTCGCGATGGTGGCGGAATGTGACTGCCGCTCGGTCAGCGCGATCCGGTGGTTGTTGACCTGGACCAGGTCCCAGGCGAGTTCCGCGACATCGGCCGGAAAGTCGACCTTCAGCAGCTTCGCGTCGAACCGGCGTTCGGCCGCCGCCTCCCCGCGCAGGTCTCGCTTCGCGATGACAAAATTGTCATGTTCGTGGTCTTCGTACGAATCGTTCTCTTTGTCCAGGCGTCGATTGGCCGGGAGAGCGATCGCCATATAGGCGGCTGCCAGCCGTTTCTTCGATTGGCTGGTCGCGGTCGGCGACGGACTTACCGCTGCCCGGTTCTGGCGGGTGTGGGACGCATGACCGGTGTGCGATGTGCCCGGTTGTTGCGCAGCGCAGCCCGCTACGGTCAAAACCACGCAAAGTAGCGCGGTCGTCCAACCCCAGGGACTAGCTTGGTCCGCCAGGTGGCTTCTTGCGATTGCCATGCCAATCAAGCCTCCCAATCGGTGCGGATCATGCTCATTTCGCACTAGCTCAACGTATCGCCCAGCCGGCAAGTTCAGCTACCTAGCGTGGTCGTGCGCCGGGGCGCCTGAACTAGCTGGCCCGGGAATACGTGATCTAAATATCGGAGGAGTCAGGCAAGGGAACAGGAGAGTTGCAATGAGTAAGAGATGGCTGGTGCCAGTTGGCCTGGCCGCAGCCGCGCTGATTGCCGCCGGTTGCGGCAGTTCCAGCAGCTCAGGCACGCCAGCGGGATCCGGTGGGTCTGGAGGCGGTAACCAGGGGACGCAAGCGTCCGCTGGCAACCAGGTAAAGAGCGCAAAGATCGGCAGCGCGACGGTGCTCACCAACTCCAAGGGACTCACCCTGTACTGGTTCGTCCCGGACACGAGCACCACCTCGAAGTGCAGCGGTCAGTGCATTGTGTTCTGGCCGCCGGTCAAGGGACCGGTGACCGCCGGCTCCGGCGTAACCGGCACTCTCGGCACGATAACCCGCTCCGACGGATCGCTCCAGGCCACCTGGGACGGTCACCCGCTGTACACCTTCAAGGAAGACACGAAGCCCGGCGACAACAAGGGCAACGGCATCACCGGCTCAGGCGGCCTCTGGCATGAAGTCTCGCTAGCAGGCACGGCTGCGGCGAAGCAAACCCACTCCAAGGGTTCTGGCGGCGGCGGAGGTTACGGGTACTAACCCGCCTAGTACTCCGACGTAATCCGGGCGTGATCCAAGGCGGCCCCACACCGCCATGGATCACGCCCGGCCCTATTCGCGGATCGGACCGGATCGGCGTAACGTCCACTCATGACCGATTCGGCAGACACTCCGCCCCAGCCAGCAGGCAAAGTCGCGCTGGTGACCGGCGCCTCGGCGGGCATCGGGATGGCTTGCGCCGACCGGCTGGCGGCCGAGGGCTGGAAGGTGACCGGCGTCAGCCGCAGGGGCACGGGAGCAGCGAACTGGTCAGGCGCCGTCATGGACGTCGATGACGAGACCGCCGTACGAGCCGGCGTCTCGCAGCTCGCGACCGGCCAGGGCCGGATCGACGCACTGATCGCGGCGGCCGGCTGGGGTGTCGCCGGGGCTGTCGAGCACACGTCGGTCGCTGAGGCCAAGGCCCAGTTCGAGACCAACTTCTGGGGATGCGTGCGGGTCACTCAGGCCGTGCTGCCGGTCATGCGCGATCAGGGCGGCGGCCGGATCGTGCTGGTCAGCTCGATCGGCGGGATCATCGGCATCCCGTTCCAGGCGTTCTACAGCGCGAGCAAGTTCGCGCTGGAAGGCTTCGCCGAGGCGCTCGCCTACGAGGTCGACCCGTTCGGCATCCAGGTGACGCTGGTTCAGCCGGGCAACATCAAGACCGACTTCACCGCCAGCAGGAAGATGGCCACAGCGAGCGCCGGCGACCAGATCTACGGCCCGGCCCTGACTAAGGCGGTGCAGCTTATGGAGCACGACGAGATCAACGGCGCCCCGTCGGAGTCGGTGGCGGCCGTGGTCAGCCGGGTACTGGCGGCCAGACGGCCGTCGCGCCGGGTCTCCGTCGGCAAGACCGCCGAGCGAGCCGGACTGGTCGCCAAGCGCGTGCTGCCATTCCGCCTGTTCGAGGCCGGCGCGAAGGGCAGCCTGGGTGTCAGCTAGCCAGACCACTCCAGCTAGCCAGATCACCTCGGCTAGCCAGATCACCTCGGCCAAGCCCACGAAGGCCGACCTCGCGGCCGCCATCAACCGGACCATCCCCGATGTGCTGGCCCCAGACCTGCGCGTCCTGTTCTCCGGGATCAACCCGGGCCTGTACTCGGCCGCGACCGGCCACCACTTCGCCCGGCCGGGCAACCGCTTCTGGCCGGCCTTGCACACCGCCGGATTCACCAGCCGGCAGCTCCACCCTTCCGAGCAGGACTCGCTGCTCGACCTCGGCCTGGGCATCACCAACGTCGCTGCCCGCGCTACCGCCAGAGCCGACGAACTCGCCGCCGCCGAACTCGCCGAAGGCGGCCAGATCCTCGCCGCCAAGGTCCGCGACCTGCGCCCGCGCTGGCTGGCCGTGCTCGGCGTGACGGCCTACCGCACCGCGTTCAACTGCCCGAAGGCCACCGTCGGCCCGCAACCAGAGCAAATCGAGACGACCTCGATCTGGGTGCTCCCCAACCCGAGCGGCCTCAACGCCCACTGGAGCGCAGCCGCCCTGACCGAAGCGTTCGCCCAGCTGCGACTGGCCGCGACGGACTGACCGTCAGCCGGCCCGGCGGTAAATCATTGCGAAATCGTGCTTCCACCCGCCGCCGTCAGCCCCCATCTGCCAGGCGCCGGTGATGGTATCCAGATCCTCGCTGAAGGCGCCGGTGAATCGCTGCCGGAAGTCCAGCGGCGAGAAGTCCGGCGACTCCCGAAGAAGCGTCCAGGCCCCGTCGGCAAAGGTCATCGCGTACAGCCGCACCACCCCGCGGGAGTCGTAGTAATGCTGGGTGTAGCCGCCGGTCCGCGGATCGATCGCGACGATCGCCAGGCTGTCCGGTGCTCCGGGAATCGGCACCTCGGTGTGCTGCAGCAGAAACTGGCCATCCAGCGCCCACTCGAACCGGCTGCGGCCAGTCGGCGCTGGCTGATCACCAGCGAAGTCAGCCTCGACGGACCATTCCCCGATGAAGGCTTCGAGCCTGGCCAGTGCCTCGGTACGGGTCTGCGTCATCGAGATCTCTCCTTGCTCGCCGCCTGAAACCGTCCGCCTAAAGATAGAGGCCGATCTCGGGTGCGGGCTGGGCGGAGGAGATCGGCTGCCTGGCGTTCTGCCTGGCATACAGGTCGGCGAGGGTCATCGACCCGCTGCCGTCATCGGGCCGGCCGAGCCAGGCGGCCGCCTCGGCGGACGCGAAAGGCCCGACCTCGACCTGGGCCAGGCAGCGGCCGGGCCGGATCGCGGCCGGATGCAGGGAGCGCAGGTCCTCGTTGGTGGTAATCGCCACGAGCACGTGCCGTCCCTGCCCCAGCAACCCATCGGTCAGGTTAAGCAGCCGCGACAGCGCCTGCCCCGAGGAGCGTTTCGCGTCGCCGCCGATCAGCTCATCGCAGTCCTCAAGCAGCAGCAGGCGCCAGCGGCCGCCTGTTTCGGCGTCATCGTCGTCGCCGAGCGTCACTTCCATGAGGTAGCTGGGATCGTTGAACAAGGTTTCAGGGTCGACCACGCAGTCGGTGTCGCACCAGGGCAGCCACTCCCGAGCCAGCGCCCGCAGCGCCGTCGTCTTGCCGGTGCCGGGCGGGCCGTAGAGCAGCAGCAACTGGCCGGACAGCGCGGCTGGCTGGACCGCCATCAGCCGGTCGAGCGCCGACGCCGTCGCCCCGGCGTAGTTGCGCCGGATCTCGGTCCACGACTGCGCCGCGACCTTGCGCACCGACCGGGTCGCGCCGCGCCGGTCCGACCGGTGCCAGAACCCGATCGTCACCCGCCCGTCGCTCTCCGCCCGCACGGCCTCGGCGTCGGTGAGGAGCGCCTTGAGCATGGAGTCGACCATGTCCTGCGTCTCCGCCGTCACCGTGACCTCGGCGGCGCCGCCGCCGCGCCAGACCACAGCCCGCACCGTCCAGCCGTCCCCGGTCGCGAGCCGGGCTTCCCGGCCGCTGTCGGCGGCTACCCGCAGCAACCGCGCACCGACCGGCAGCAGCGAGGCTTCCGGCTTGATCTGGCCGATCCTGACGGTCTTAGAGTACGGCTGGCTGCCGTCAGTGAAGGCCGACAAGATCAGCGCGTCGACCACATCGGCCGGGGTATCGAGGTCATCGAAGTTAAGGCCGACCGGAACCACGCGCGCGGGATCGAGACTCGGCACCGCCGACAACGGCACGAGCCTGGCCCTGGCCAGTTCCTGATTGCCCACAGCCGACCATGATGGGCAGCCGGCCGGCCAAAGTACAGCGAATTACCTGGCCGCCCGATGCGATAGCTTGCTGAAGTGGGTGGCGACCAGGCCCGTCAGTCCGATGCCGATCGCGCACGGGCCATCCCGCCTGGCCAACCCCAAGATCTTTTAGAGGGAGAAAATTTTGCGCGGGGGCGTTCCGCCGCCGACCCAGAGCCAGTCACCGGACGAGAACTCGCCGCCCCCGCGCGGCACGAGAACTGCCCGCCCTTACCCGCCCGGCCGGGCTGACCCAGCCGGAACTGGCCGCGCGAGCGGACCTGAGCGTGGGTGCGGTACGCGACCTTGAGCAGGGCACGCGCCCACGACGGGCTCGGGAGCAGCTATCAGGCCGCCGACGACCACGGCCGGGCCCGCCAGCACTGGCAAGAAGCGCTCGCGATCTACTCCGACCTGCGAGCGCCAGAAGCCGCCGAGATCCGGGAGCGGCTCTCGGCAAACCCGTAGTACGGGTAGCCGGCCGCTGACCTCGACCCGGCATCCTGGCCGCCACCGCGCCGTCGACGCAGATCCGCGGCCCGCGCCCGCTCGTCATGGTGGGGGTTTCCAGCTATTGCGGCGTATTAGCGGTCAGATAGGTCAATCCCGAATCATTAACTCTCCGAGCGCTCAAAACGGATTTTCAGGAATCTCGTTCGGCCGGATATACGACACGCCGTTTCCCCCCACCGCCGCCGTCGGGGCTAGCTGACGCTCGGAATCGGCGTCGGACTGGTGCTGGGTGCGGACGGCTCCGGTTTCGGGCTGGTGGTCGGCCGTCCGGATGGGGTAGGAACCGGAGTCGGGCTGGTCGTCGGCGGCGCGGATGGGGTAGGAACCGGAGTCGGGCTGGTCGTCGGCCGCGCGGATGCGGTGGGAACCGGGGTCGGGCTGGTAGCCGGCGGACTGGCTGGCGCGGTGGGAACCGGTTTGGGGCTTATGCTCGGCACCGGCGTCGGCGGTTCGTCCGACCGGCAGCGCGGCAACTTGTGGCCCTTGAGCACGGCGGGCTTGGTCACCGACAGCGACCGGCTCCCGTTCGGCAGCGCCGAGAACGTGTCGGAGATGAACAGCACCGAGCCGTGCGGCATGGCGGCCGGGTGGATGAAGGCGATCACTCTCGGAGAACGCGCCGATCCCGTGGCTGGCCTGGGCACGGTGACCACGGCCCGCTGGACGGCGGCCGGGGCGAACAACGGGCCCGCGGCCGGATAAGTGCAGACCGGGTGCGTCACCCAGCCGCCCTGACGGTCTTTGCGTGAGATCTCGCGGGGCGAGACGACGACCGCGCGGATCCCCGCTGCCCTGAGCGCCCGCTGCAGCCCGGCCGGATCGCTCGCGTCCTTGATCGTCACCTTCACGGTGCCGTCATTGCGCGGCTGAACGGCCCAGGCCGACGTGATCAGCGATCCTGACTGACCGGACGACAGCACGGTCGGCAAGACGGCCGCCAGGACGGTCGCGCCCCCTACCGCCAGCGCCGCGCCACCGACAGTGAAGGCAGTTCTTGTCGGCGAGTTCAGGCCACCAAGGCGTCGGCCAGGATGCCTGGCGCTGGCGCGAGCTCCTGATTCCGACATGGCGCCGGCGAGCCGAGCGCGAGCACGTTCACGCTGGCCCGACAGTTCGTAATCTGGGGTCGGCCGGAGCGCGGTGAACAGTTCTATCTCATCCACGGAAGTCTCCTTTAGCTGGGTTCTGCAGGTTGAGCGCGCGGCGGGTTTTGAGCCTGATCCGGTGCAGCCTGGATCTGACCGTGCTCAGCGTGAGGGCTAGTGCCTCCGCCGATTCGTCGTAGGTGAGGCCGGCCCAGGCAATCAGGAGGAGCAGTTCGCGGTCCTGGCGGGTCAGCCCGGACAGGACCGATATCAGGCGCGGGCGCAACGCCTGCGCATCGACCCGGTCAAGGCACCGGTCGTCGGTGTCCAGGACGACCGCATCGACCGGCAGCCGCGCGATCGCCTCGCGGCCGCGCTGCTCGGCGCGGCGGTGCTTGCCGATCTGCCTGATCGCGATGCCGTACAGCCAGGGCAGGCAGTTCGGCCTTGAAGTGTCGTAACTGGCTCGCCGGGCGAACGCGGCCAGGAACGTCTCGGCGAGCACATCCTCGGCCAGGTCAGGGCCGAGCCGGGCGTGCGCGTACCGCAGGATCGCGTCGCTGTGCCGGTCGAAGATCACGCCGAAGCTGGCCGGGGCACCGGCCGATCGCGCGATCACCGCGGCGTCCGTTTCTCCGGGGTCGGTCTGGCCGGGACCGCCCGGAGGTTCGGTACCGACCAGGAGAACTGCCTGGCCCGGCGGCGGGCCCTGGTCAGGCCAGCCGGCTGTTTGTCTCTGCACCAGTGGGGTCCGTTCGTAGTCGCGAGTTCGCCAGTGCCGATCCCTTCACCCTGCTATCACCCGGACCCGGGCAGTGCGTTTCGCTAAATTTCAAATACCGTCAGCCGCCGTGATGGCGGCAGGGCTGAGACGCTGTCGATTCCGCTGGTTCTCGTTCGTCGGTAGTTGTGACGCCCGGCAAGCACCCGGCCGGTGCGCGTGGGGGCAAAGCAACTACTGATCGGAGAACGCCATGAGTAAGTACCTCTATCTGTACCGCGGCCCGGCGTCGCAGATGGACACCATGTCCGAGGAGGAGTCGGCGGCCCAGATGACGGCCTGGGGCGAATGGATCGGCCGCCTTGGTTCCTCGCTGGTCGACGTGGGCAACCCGTTCGGCACCCGGACGGCGGTCGTCGACGACGGCACCGGCCGCGAGCCCGGCGACCTGAACGGCTACTCGATCGTCGAGGCCGACAGCCTGGACGCGGCCAAGTCGCTGGCCGACAAGCACCCGTTCCTCAGCGAGGGCAAGGGCCGGTTCGCGGTCGAGGTCTTCGAACTGGTGCCGATGTAAGCACGGGGCCGGTCGTGGAGGATGGCGTTCCCCGCTTCGCGCCGAACGCCATCCTCCACTCTCCGCTGTCCAACTTCCTCCAGCTAGGCGTCCCGCAGGCGCAGCACCAGCCCGCCGGCCAGCAGCGCGACCGCCGTCCAGATCGCCAGCACTCCGAGCCCGGCCCAGGGCGAGATCGGCAGGTCCTTCAGGCCGGTAGTCGACAAGATCGCCTGGCCAGCGTTGGCTGGGGAGTACCTTTCGATCCGGTCGTGCCAGTGCGGATCGCTGACGAACGCGGCGATGATCGGGGTCAGGTAAAGGACTCCGAGCACGGTTCCGATCGCGGCCGCGTTGTCGCGCAGGATCGCCGTGATCCCCAGAGCCATCAGCGCGATCAGCCCTAGATAGAGCACCGCCCCGAAGGCCGCCCGCAGTGACGGCCCGCCGGCCAGCGACGGCACAGGGAACCCCCGGGCGGCGGTGAACCCGTGACCGGGCAGGATCAGGTGCCCGGCCAGCACCGACCCGGCAACCGCGACTACCGCGACGGCCAGCACCAGCGCGGTCACTATCACCGCCTTGGCCCCGAGCACCTGCGTCCGCTTAGGCATGGCGGCCAGCGTCAGCCGGATCAGCCCGGTGCTGTACTCATTGCCGACGACCAGCACCGCGAGGATCGCGACGATCGCCTGGCCGACCTGGACGCCGGTCAGGCTGAGCTTGACCGGATCGACCGGGCACGTCACCCGGGCCGGGCAGCTGGTCGCGGCCTCGGCCGCGATGCTGATCCCGACGGTCAGGCCGACCGCCGCCGCCAGCAGCCACGCCGGGCCGGTCACGGTACGCAGCTTGGTCCACTCTGCTCGCAGCACGGGGCTCGGCAGCACGGGCCTCAGCAGCACGGGCCTCAGCGGCACGGGCCTTAGCAGTACCCGGCTCATGCGTCCCGCCGCCGCATCAGGATCAGGGCAAGGACCAGGCTGGCGCCGGTCCACGCGCAGAGCACGGCGAACCCGGCCCAGGGCGGCAGCGGATAGTTGCCCCCCGCCGCTGAGTAGGTCGTGCTCACCTGGCTGTACTGCGGGATGCTCTGCTCGATAGCGAATCCTGCGGCCGGCGTCAGCCGCAGCAGCCACTCCGAGATCCCGGGCGGGAACACGCCGATCACCGCCAGCAGGAACGGCAGGACGATCACCGCGACGGCGCCAGTGATCGCGGCCGCGCTGCGGCGAAGGATGGCGCCGAGGGCGACGGCGAGCATGGCCATGAGCGCAAGCACCGCCGCCGTGCCGACGATTACCCGCACCTCGGTCAGCAGCGACACCGGGAGCACATACAGGCCCTCGTTGCGCTGCTTGGAGTCGCCGAGATCGATCGACACGACCACCGCGATCACGCCGATCACGAACGCGGCGAGGCCAGCTACGGCGGCCTTGGCCGCGAGCACCTGACCACGGCGCGGGTTGGCCGCCAGCGTGGTCCGCAGCAGGCCGCGCCGGTACTCGGAGGTGAAGAACGCCGTGGCGACCACGACGATCGCGATCAGCCCGGCGAACACGCCGGCCAGGTTCGATTCGATCGTGGCGGTGGGGTACCCGGTGCCTGGACCGGACGTGACCGGGGAGATGTCACCTGACCCGGTCACGGTGAAGGTTCCGCCCGCCTGACGGAAGGTGTCGAACTCCGGCAAGTTCGGGCCGGCGGGGTTTGGCGCCGCGGTTCCTGGCTTGCCGTTGCCGAGATCCAGTCCGGTCCACCTCTGGCCGCCGGCCTGCCCGGTCAGCGTGACGTGGTCAAGGACGGCGGTTGCCTCGCTTGGCCCGCCCTGGACGCTCGCACCGCCGAACGACCGCTCGATCTGCTGGTAACCCGGCGAAGTGGCGAACAGGCCGACCTGGACTACCGACGACAGCCCGGCGAGCTTGATTTCCCCGACCTTGGTCCAGTGCGTGCCGTTAGCCGAGTCGTATCCGGTGATCTCCTGGCCCGCACGGACCAGCCGCAGCCAGCGGGGGGCGGCGGCCGAGACCTCGCCGGGCAGGCCAGCCAGGTCACCGGTGTAGTCGTACTGCATCCGCACCCCGTGCGAGGCGGTCACCAGCATCGCCGCGTAAGCGGACCCGGGCAAATCTTTCTCCTTAATAATGATCCCGGCCTTTGCCCAGGGGACTACTTCGGGTTGCAGCCCCGGCCCCGGCTGGCCCTGGCCAGGAACGGGGGACCTGCCCCCGCTGCCGACCGCGGCCTTCTCGGCGAGCGAGGTCACCCGGACGGTGAGCGTGCCGTTCCCGGCCAGCGTGCGGTGCACGAAGTAGAAGGTGTCGTTGACCGCCTCTCCGCCCTGGCCGATCGGGATCTTCGGCAGGCAGGCCTTGCCGGTCTTGGTGGGGCCGCATCCGATCTGCGCGTTCGAGGTGACCACGCCAAGGAAGACGGTCAGGATCGCGGCCACGATCATGCCGATCAGCCAGCCGCGCACGGTGCGGAATTTCGTCCACTCGGCGTGCAGCAGCGACCAGAAGCCGGCGGCTACGGGCGAGCTTGGCCCCGCGTGCTTACTCGGCTTAGTGACGGTGACGGTCATCGCGCGACCTCCTGCGGGCGGAACTCGACCGCGTCCTTGGTGAGCTCCAGGTAGGCGTGCTCCAGGGTGACCCGGTGCGCCGTGACCTCCCAGAAGGGCACCCCGGCCGAGGCCAGCGCCGCTACCGCCGACTGCGCGGCGAGCCCGGAGATCGTCAGCGTGTCGGCCGCGTTCACCTCGACCGAAGCGCCGGCTCGCTCGAGCACGTTCGTCGCCTGCTCGACGCTCGCCGTCCGGAGCGTGACCCGATCCCCGGCAACCGCCGCGAGCAGTTCGGCGACGGTCGTATCGGCGATGACCTTGCCCCGGCCGACCACGACCAGGTGATCGGCGGTGTCCTGCAGCTCGCTCATCAGGTGGCTGGAGACCAGGACCGCCCGGCCTTCGCTGGCCAGCGACCGCAGGAACCCGCGCATCCACACGATGCCTTCCGGGTCCATCCCGTTGAACGGCTCGTCCAGCATGATCGCCTGCGGATCACCGAGCATGGCGGCGGCGATGCCCAGCCGCTGCCGCATGCCGAGCGAGTAGCCGCCGGCCCGGCGCCTGGCCACCGACTCGAGACCGGCCTGCTCGATCACCTCATCCACCCGGCTCCTGGTCAGGCCCTGCGAATGAGCCAGCCACAGCAGGTGATTGCGAGCCGATCGGCTTGGCTGCAGCGCACCGGCATCGAGCAGCGAGCCGATGTAGCTCATCGGCTTCTGCAGGCTCGCGTACGGCTTGCCGTCGACTAGCGCGGTGCCGTCCTCGGCCGCGTCGAGCCCGAGGATCACCCGCATCGTGGTGGACTTGCCGGCCCCGTTCGGTCCCACGAACCCGGTCACCTGACCCGGCTCAACCGCGAACGACATCCCGTCCAGCGCCACTGTTGTCCCGAACCGCTTGCGCAGCCCGGTTACCTCAATCCTTGCACCCATCTGGAAACCTCCCTCAAACCACGGTTGACCTGGTTCTACGGGAGCGGCCATAACATGGGCCGCACGGTCGTTGTTATCTCGCTGTTAAGTGGGTCCGGGCATGCTGACGTCCATGAGAATGCCGCGCCGATCGGTCCGGCTGAGGCTGACGACGCTGTACGGAATCCTGTTCTTCATCTCAGGCGGACTGCTGCTAGCCGCCGTGACCGGCGTCACCGTGTCGAGCTCGACCTCCGTGGCGCGGGTACCTGGGCACCCGGCGCGGGCCGTGCCGCCCTTGCCACCGGGGCCCAGCTCGGTCAACTCGTCCGTCTCGCACCAGCTGATCATCGCCTCGTTCATCGGGCTCGGCATCATGACCGTGGTGTCGCTCGGGCTGGGCTGGCTGGTCGCCGGGCGAGCGCTGCGCCCGGTGCGGACGATGACCGCCGCCGCCCAGCAGATCTCTGAGCACAACCTGAACGAGCGGCTCGCGGTGACCGGCCCGAAAGACGAACTGAAGGAACTGGGCGACACCTTTGACGGGCTGCTGCAGCGGCTGGAGACCGCGTTCAATGCCCAGCGGCGGTTCGTCGCCAATGCGTCGCACGAGCTGCGGACGCCGCTAACCACGATGCGAGCATCGCTCGATGTGGCGCTGGCCAAGCCGGAGCCGGTGCCGCCGCAGACGGTCGCGCTGGCCGGACGGCTCAGGGTTGAGCTCGACCGGGTCGACCGGCTGCTGGAAGCGTTTCTCGTGCTGGCGCGCGCCCAGCATCGGGATCTGCCCAGCACGGCGATGCAGCCGCTTGACTATCTGGTCACCGCGGCGCTCGGCGACCAGGCGATGCCGATCGAGGCGAAGGGCCTGACCGTACGGCACGCGGACAGCCCGGACGGCGCTTGGGTGAGCGGCAGCCAGGCCCTGCTGAGCCGGCTGGTCGAGAACGTGATCGAGAACGCGGTCCGCCACAACGAGGACGGCGGCTGGGTCGCGATCTCGGCGGACGCCGATAGCCGCACGGCCAGGCTGGTCGTGGAAAACGGCGGCCGGGTACTCAGCCAGCGCCAGGCTGAGGAGCTGACCCAGCCGTTCCGCCGGTTCGGCGCGGACCGCACTGGCTCTGACACCGGGTCTGGCCTCGGCCTGTCGATCGTGGCGGCCATCGCCGAGGCGCACGGCGGAACGGTGGACCTGGCGGCGCGCAGCGGCGGCGGCCTCCGGGTCACGATCGAACTGCCGGTCGCCCCGATGGCTGGCGCCGTCGGGACCTCCTCCGGCTCCGCGGCCCCTGCTCGGAGTAGCGGGTGAGGGTGCTGGTGGTCGAGGACTCGGCCTCGCTGGCCGATGTGCTCGTCGAGGGGTTGCGGGATCAGGGCATGGCGGTCGACTCGGCGCACGACGGTCTGGAGGCCGCCGCCAAACTCGGCGTCAACGCCTACGACGTGGTCGTCCTGGACCGTGACCTGCCCGGCCTGCACGGCGACGTGCTGTGCCAGATGATCACCAGCTCCGACCAGCGGGCGATGGTCATCATGCTCACCGCATCGGACGCACCACCCGACCGGGTCGCCGGGCTCGGCCTCGGGGCCGATGACTACTTGGGTAAGCCGTTCCACTTTCCTGAGCTTGTACTCCGCATCCGGGCACTGGCCCGCCGCCAGCCGGCGGCCAGGGCCAGGGTGCTGCGGGCGGCCGGGATCGAACTCGACCCGATGCGTCGCACCGTGACCAGGGACGGCCGGCCGGTCGACCTGTCGGTCAAGGAGTTCGGCGTGCTCGAAGCCTTGCTCCTGGCCACCCCGGCCTTCCTGCGCGCCGAGGACCTTCTCGAACAAGTCTGGGACGAGCAAGCCGACCCGTTCACCAACACGGTCGCCGTTACGATCGGCCGCCTGCGCCGCAAACTGGGCAACCCCCCAGTGATCACGACGACGCCCGGCATCGGCTACCGCTTGCTTTAAGCACCACCCAGAAGAACCCGCCAATCCCCAAACTCCCGCAGAACACCCCGCGTAACACTTAAATCCCCCCGCCTCCCCAAAGGCACCCGCTATCCGCCGAGCACTCGCGCACCGCATGGATCCCGGCTAGCCCGAAACCACCCTCGTCCGTCCCGGAAAACCGCCCGTCTCCCGGAAGCCGCCCCGCCCCCTCCCGGAATCAACAGCCACTTAGCCCTCGCAGGAACGCCTTATCCCTGATTAGATCCGAATTTTGCCCGATTTGCGATAGTTACTGCGTCCCTAACAAGGGATAAGAGCCGGCTAACCCAGGATAAGAACGCGGGATCACGACGGACGACCTCCGCAACCTGCCGAATACGCGAATTCATCGACCTGGCCGCAGATGAATTGGCATATTCATCTGGTTTCCAGGGGGTGTATGCGCACATTCATCTTTCGGACTGACTCCTCGGCGGTCGGATGAATCCGCACATTCATCTTTCTCGCGGGGCAATCGGGAGCACAGTGATTTATGTGACTATCGTGATCAGCGACACGCGTGGGGAAGTTGCCCTGCGACTGGTCGGCGAGCGCCCGGCCACCTCGACCAACCGGGCTGGGCCAGCGGGGACGCAACCGGCCCGACCGACGGTCGGCACGGAACCAAGCCGGGCTGGATCAGGACACGGAACCCTAGCCCGGCGGCTGGCGCGCGACCCGGCCGAGCTAGGGGTTCAGACACCGCAGCCGGCCGGGCGGGGTTCCGCGACTGGGCAGGGCGATGAGAGGTCGGGCGATGGGCGGGCCGGCGTGGGGTTGCGGGGAAATTGGCATGAACCTTTTGCTTGGGTTGCCCTGTCTATCAGGTGAAGCCAGCGAGCTAACCGGAGACAAGGTGGATGCTGAAAGCGAGGATTTCGCCAGGTTCGTTGAGCTACGGCAGCGGGCGTTGCTGCGGAGTGCCTGGTTGCTGACCGGGGACTGGGGTCTGGCCGAGGACCTGGTTCAGACCGCTCTCGCGCGCACCTGGCTGCGCTGGGAGCGGATCAACCGCCGCGACGATCCTGAGATCTACGTGCGCAAGGTTCTGGTGAGCACGTGGATCAACTGGAACCGCCGCAAATGGCGAGGCGAGCGCGCCGTGATGGAACTGCCCGACGGGCCTGCGCCCGGCGACCTTGAGGCTGAGGCGGTCGCACGGGTCGCGGTGCGCGGTGCTCTCGGGTCGCTGACCAATCGGCAGCGGGCGGTGATTGTGCTGCGCGTGTTCGACGACCTGACCGAGGTGCAGAGGGCCCAAGTGCTCGGCTGCGCGGTCGGCACCGTCAAGAGCACGATGTCGCAGGCGATGACCAGGTTGCGCGCCGGCCGGGGCCTAGCGGAGCTGCCGGAACGGGAGAACCAGTGAGTGAGCTAGAGGAAAGGAACCTTCGCGACATGCTCGAACAAGCCGTGGGCGAACCACCACGTTGGGTAAGCCTCAACTCCATCCGCCAGCGCGCGATCCGGCGCCGGATCACGCAGGTCGGCGTGGCCAGTTTCGCTGTGCTGGCGGTGATACTCGGGGCCACGTTCTCGGCCTACGCGGCCAAGGGCGGCGCGCCGACCACGGGCGGAAGCAGGTCGGCGGCCGGGCCGCCCAAGTACTACGTTGCCCAGCAGTACAACCGCGGATCAGGATTCAAGATCGTGGTGCGGGCCAGGACGACCGGCAAGGTGACGTCCGTTGTTCGCGACCCGAAACCCCGCGCCAACTGCGGCAATAGCCTCGCCGCGGGCGGCACCCACACGTTCTTCATGACCTGCCAGGTCTGGCGGAAGCAGCCGGTAGCAGTACTGATCTACCGGTTCGAGGTCACGAACTCCGGTCGGGCCACTACCCCCGTTCTCGTCAAGGGAGCGACGCTGGGGGGCGGCCTGTACGGAGAAAACCTCGCCGCATCGCCAGACGGCGCGTTCGTCGCGATTGAGGTAACTCGGCCAAATCCAAACGGCATCCTCTATACGAATGAGGTGTCCGCAGGGATCTACGTGATCAACACCGAGACCGGCAAGCGCGTGTTCTGGCGTACCGGTCGCTACGTCCCCGGCAAGCTCGGATTCGACGGCGCCAGCGACATTTCCTTCACCCAGAACGGCAGCGAGCTCGTGCTCCTGGAGAAGCTCTGCCATCGAACCCGCTACCAGCGCAATTGCCGGTCGTCAGATCCGACTGAGGTGAGAGCTTTCGGTCCGGCGGACCATGGCGGCTCGCTCCAAGGCGGACAGGTGCTGCTGCGGTTGTCGGCGTTCAAGAAACCGGGAACGTCTCTCTCTGACGCTCTGATCACGCCAGATGGCACAGCGCTGACCTCGGTGATGTTCAACTGCCCGAAGCGCGGCCTCTGCACGCTGACGGTGGCGAGGATCGCGCTCACCACCGGCAAGCTGCTGAACAAGCTGTACCAAGTACGCACCGGCACCAGGTTCCAGGGCATCGACATGCGCAGCTTCGGGACAGACCCGACTGGCCGGTTCCTGATGCTCAACGCGGCCGATAGCCCCACCAGCAAGTGGGTGAACGGCTGGATCGACCACGGCCGTCTGGTCAAGCTCACTCCGGCCGACTTCTCTGGCGAGCAGGTCTGGTAGGTCGGCAAGCCACTCTCGCGTGGTCCCGGGCCGCGGGTTTTGCGGCCCGGGACCATCCGCTTGGCGACCAGGCTCTGGCCGAGCGAAACGGCCCGCGCCAAGCTTTCTTCCTGAAAGAAGAATTTGATCTTGATGGTCCGGTCTAGCTGGGAGGCGATCAGCGAGTCGAGCGCTGATTGTCGGTGGGGGCGGTTAGCGTCGCTTTATGCAGCGCAGCCTGGTTCCCGAGATCGACCGCTCCTCGCTTCAGTACGCGATTGCGAATGTCAGCTACGCGCGGGGCGTGGAGTATCTGCGGCAGGGGCGGGTCGCCGGAATGTGGTGGGACGAATCGCGCCGCGCGCTGGAGGGTCAGGTGCGCGGGCGAGACGGCGGCTTCTACGCGACAACGGCGTACTTTTCGCCCGGCGCCGGGAGGTCCATCGAATTCGAGCACGGTGAGTGCAGCTGCCCGATGGTGCTGGACTGCAAGCATGTCGTGGCGCTGACGCTGGCCGCCGCCGAGCGAGCGGACCGGGCGACAGCGACCGCGGTACCTGCGGCCAAGGCGACCGCCGCGCCGGCCGTTCCGGCGGCTCCGACCGCCCCGGCCTGGGAGCAGTCGCTGCGGTCGCTGCTGCCCCAGGCTCCGTCGACGGTCCGGCTTCAAGGGCAGCCCGTAGCGACCCCGCTGGCGATTGAGCTGGCGCTCGACCAAACGCAGGCGAAGCTGTGGGCGCGGCCGCTGCGACCAGGCAAAAACGGCGGCTGGATCGCCGGCAACGTGACCTGGGGCCGGCTCGACACCCTGAACTACTACGGCGAGTACCGCACCGACCATGTCCGGCTGCTGAGCGAGCTGTACGCGATCTACCGGTCGAACGCCAACCTGGCTGCCTACTACTTGTACGGCTCTGACCGCTCGGTCGAGCTGACCGGCTTCGAGTCCCGCCAGCTCTGGTCGCTGCTCGATGAGGCCGCCTCGATCGGACTGTCGATCGTGTATCCGCGCAAGCTTGGCGTGGTGCCGAGCTATGACTACGCGGAGTTCTGCCTGGATGTCTGCGCCGGGGACAGCACCGGATCACTGGTGATCACGCCGACAGTGCGCATCGATGACACCGGTGGCCCGGTCAGGCCGTTGTGCTTTGTCGGTACCGACGGCCACGGCCTGGCTTATGCGGGAGCCGACGATCCGCATCGATTCCGGCTGGCCCGGCTGAGCAAGCCCGTCCCGCCCGCGCTCCAGCGCATGGCGCTGGCCGGTCAGCGGCTGGAGATCCCGGCCGAAGCGCGGGCTCGGTTCGCCGGCGAGTACTACCTGCAGCTACGGCAGGCGGCCACGGTGACCTGCACCGACGGATCGTTTACCGAGCCGGAGATCTCGGGTCCTGTGCTTGTGCTGAGCGTCAGTTACGGCGACGGGCATCAGGCCGAGGCCAGCTGGCACTGGGCTTATCAGATGGGCGACCGCCGGCTCGCCGTCCAGCCGGGCGCGGCCGCCTCCGCCGAAGGCCGGGCGTTCCGCGACCACGACGGCGAGCAGGCGCTGCTGGCCGAGCTTGAGCTGGCCCTGGCTCAATTCGGCCTGCGGCCAAGCACGCCGCACGTCCGGCTCCGCGGCTTCGACACCGCGGCGTTCAGCACTGAACTGCTGCCGCTGCTGGCCAGCCATCCGCAGGTCGAGCTTGAGATCACGGGTGAACCGGCCGACTACCGCGAGGTCGGCGACTCGCTGGTAATCGGCGTATCCGTTGACCAGCTCGCGACCGACAACGACTGGTTCGATCTCGGGATCACCATCTCAGTCGAGGGGCGCCTTATCCCGTTCATCGACGTGTTCACCGCGCTCAGCGTGGGCCAGACTTACCTGCTGCTCCCGGACGGCGCCTACTTCTCGCTGGAGAAGCCGGAACTGCAGAACCTGGCCCGGCTGATCGCCGAAGCGCGGGCGATGCAGGACTCGCCGTCCGACCCGCTGCGAATCAGCCGTTACCAGGCGGCGATGTGGGAGGAACTGGCCGACCTCGGCGTCGTCAGCCATCAGGCGCAGGCCTGGCAGCAGCAGGTGCAGGGCTTGCTGTCGATTGGCACCGTCGAGGTGGCCGAGCCGCCGCCGATGCTGAACGCGGTGCTCCGCCCCTACCAGCTCACCGGGTTCGCCTGGCTAAAGTTCCTGTGGGAGCACGAGCTCGGCGGCATCCTCGCCGACGACATGGGGCTCGGCAAGACGCTGCAGTCGCTCGCGCTGCTCGGCCACGCCCGGCAGGCCAATCCGGACGGCCCGCCGTTCCTGATCGTGGCCCCCACCAGCGTTGTGCCGAACTGGGCGGCTGAGTCGGCCCGGTTCGCACCCGACCTGAACGTGGTGACGCTGACCGAGACGCAGGCCAAGCGGGGGAAGCCGATCGCCGCGAGCGTCGCCGGCGCCGATGTGGTGGTGACCTCGTACACGCTGCTGCGGCTCGACTTCGCCGGCTACGCGGAACTGGCCTGGTCTGGCCTGATCCTGGACGAGGCGCAGCACGCGAAGAACCACCAGTCCAAGGTCTATCAGTGCGCCCGCCGGCTGCCGGCTCCCTTCAAGCTGGCGATTACCGGCACGCCCATGGAGAACAACCTGATGGAGCTGTGGTCGCTGCTGTCGATCACCGCGCCAGGACTGTTCCCGTATCCGGCGCAGTTCCGTGAGTACTACGCCCGGCCGATCGAGAACCGGGGCAAAGACCACGCAGAGCTCCTGGCCCAGCTGCGGCGCCGGATCAAGCCGCTGGTCAGGCGGCGGACGAAGGAGCAGGTCGCCGCCGACCTCCCGGCCAAGCAGGAGCAGGTGCTCGAGGTCGAGCTGCACCCGAAGCACCGCAAGCTGTACCAGACTCACCTGCAGCGCGAGCGGCAGAAAGTGCTCGGCCTGATCGACGACCTGGACGCCAACCGGTTCACGATCTTGCGCTCCCTGACGCTGCTCCGGCAATTGAGCCTGCACGCGGGGCTCATCGACAAGCCGCTTGACGGGCTGGTCTATGACGAGCCCCTTCACGACATACCGTCAGCGAAGATCGACGCGCTGGTCGACCACCTGCGTCCGGTGATCGGCACCAACCACCGAGCCCTGGTGTTCAGCCAGTTCACCAGCTTCCTGCGCGAGGTCAGGGAGCGGCTCGACGCCGAGCGCATCCCGTACTGCTATCTAGACGGCCGCACCAGAGACCGGGCCGGCGTGTTGCGCCGGTTCAAGGAAGGCACCGAGCCGGTCTTCCTGATCAGCCTGAAGGCGGGCGGCTTCGGCCTGAACCTGACCGAGGCCGACTACTGCTTCCTGCTCGACCCGTGGTGGAACCCGGCGACCGAGGCCCAGGCCGTCGACCGAACCCACCGGATCGGCCAGACCCGCAACGTAATGGTGTACCGCCTGATCGCCAAGGACACCATCGAGGAGAAGGTCATGGCCCTGCAACGCCGCAAGGCCGACCTGTTCACCAGCGTCCTGGACGACGGCAATGCCTTCGGCTCCACGTTGACCGCCGACGACATCCGGGGCCTGTTCACCTAGCCGCCGGCCGAATGGATGTGCATATTCATCCCCCGGGAGATTGCAAATCGGTTGCGTGTGCCCAGGTCTCCGGATCCGGGGTCACGTGTGCTGGCTGGCCGCCGGGCAGGTGCACCGGAGCCTCTCTGGTGCAGTTCCGTCCCGGGAAGCTGCTGCACCGTGGCCTTCCTGGTGTAGTCCTGGCTGCACCGTTGCTCACCTGGTGTAGTTGCTTCCCTGGAAGCAACTACACCACGGAGGCTCCGGTGCAGTTCCCCGCAGCGTCACCAGGGCGGCGGCATGGCACCCGCTCTCCGAGCGCACCCGGCGCGGACCTAGCTTGCGGTGGTGCCGCCCGCGCGGTGGACCAAGCGACGCCTGACCCAGGACTCGAGGTCCGGGCCGATGGCAACCACGAGCATCGCGGCCACCACGACGCCTCTGGCCATCCCCTTGTCCCAGATGTGCAGCAGCCACAGCAACTGCGCTACCGCTGGAGCGAAATACCATCGCGCCGAATTGAGCGTCCGGAGTCGGTGCGCCGAGTCGGTAATCCCCCGCCAGGAACTGAGCTCCCAGATCATAAGAACGATCGTGATCGCTATCGCTAGCAATCTGGCCGGGAGCCTCAGCGGATCGGAAGCCTTGTCCGCTTCGGCCAGCACCAGGAACGGCACGGCCAGCGCGGTAAGGGCGGTCCACCGAAGCTTCTGCCATTCTTTGGCCAGGTCTTCCGGCTTGACCCGCTCGCGGGCGAGACTGTGGCGACCTGTCGGCTGATGACGATCCTGAGTCAGCGAGAACGCCCGGCCGCCGACGACGAGCAGGCCAATACCGACGAGACCGTACAACATGATGTCGATCAGCACACCCGTCCCCCGATCGCAGCGGGTCAGCAGTGGTCGTGTCGATGACCAGGATCAAGTGTAAGCAACCGGCAAAGCCCAGCAAATGGCTGAGCCCGGCCTAGCGGACGCCAGACCGGGCTCAGCTCAGAAGGAATCAGTAATCGCAGGAATCAGTAACCGCACTGAGACGAGCCGCAGCTGTAACTATGGACCGAGACCGGCTTGCCGTGATTGGTGACCAGCGTGGCCGCCGATGTGGCCAGCACGTTGCCGGACGCATCGAGCGGCTGCACCGCGAAATACGGCCCGCTGTTCTGCACGACCAGCGCGGTCTCGAAGCTCGACCACGGGCCGGTGGCGACCGTTGACAGCGAGTCACGGTCCTTGCCCGCGAGCACCTTCCAGGACCTGACCTCGGTGGAGCCGTTCCAGCTAGCGAAGACCGCCACACCGCCGCCCTTGCGGAACCGGGCGGCGACCGCCGGCGGCTCGGTCGGCTTGCCGGCCCAGTCACCGAGGAAGGCCCGGTAAGACGGATGCCCCCTGGTCATCAGGCCGTCGGCCACCATCTTGCCGTCGGAGTCGAACGCGGAGAAGTACGGGTTCGTGCCCCAGCCGACGAAGACGCTGCCGTTCGGCAGAAGCTGGCAGCTCCCCATCGCGTAGGAAAGCACGACCTCGCCCTGGTGAATGCACTCCGTCCGGAGCGAGACATGCCGCTTAGCCTCATCGAAGTCAAGCACGAGCGCACGCGAGTGCTTTTCCATAACCGGCTGCGCCCCGTTGTCAAACAGGGTCATCGTGTCGGTCCCGAGCATCCGGACGTGATGCTGAAAGAAGAACTCCGCCCCTGGCCCGCGAGTGAAGTCGGACTTCTTCCCGCCTAGCCGCCACACGATCTCGCCGGTCTTCCTGCTGACCTTGTAGACCGTCCAGGTGTTGCGGGAGGAGATCAGCAGATCACCATCGGGATGCTCGGCGACCGAGTTGATGTGGAAGTAGTTGAACGGCGCGTCGCTCTGTCCGCCTGCGAACGGCTGGTGCGTCTCGGAGATCGGCACATGCGACAAGCCGTCCCACTCGAACAGCAGTTTCCCGGTGGCGATGTCGATCTCCTGCGCGACTCCGCCTAGCACCCAGCCATCGACCGGACCGCCGAACGAGCTCAGATCAGCCTTGGCCCGGCGGTACGCGCTGATCAGCACGGTGCCCCGCGGCGTGATGTTGAACTCGTGCAGGTCGACGTTCAGGTGGTTCGCGGCGCGGACGGTGTGCAGGACCTCGTAGTTGGAGTTCGCGATCACGCCGACGCCCTGGCCGTAGCCGGCCGCCCTGATCCGGCCTTCCCACCAGGTGAGCACCGGCTCGCCCTGGTATTCCTGGACGTTGAAATCCATCCGGCTGCTGTCGGTGTCGGGCGAGAACCAGACCAGTTCGCCGTCCCGGTTCATGATCATGCAGCCGCCCTGGCCGAGAGCGCCCACTCCGGTCGCGAGGAACACGAACTCAGGACCAGCCGGCAGCTTGCCCGTCAGCCTGATCAGCGGAGGCGCCAAATCGGGCCTGGAGACGAAGGTCCTGACCCCGCTGGTCACCGTGTTATCGGAGACCAGCTTCGCGGTGACGTTCTTCGTCGAGCAGCCAGCCAGGCTAAACCCAGCCGCGCCGACGGCCGCTACGCCAGCCCCTTTCAGCAACTGGCGCCTGGACCAAGCTGATGACATTTTGACCCGTACTCCTTCTTTTAAGACCTTTAAAACCTTTTTAAAGATCTTTTTGGGCTATGAAATTTTGACGGTCTTGGATGTCGACAAAATGTGACCCGCTGCGTCCCTGGCCTGAACCGCGAAGTACGGGCCGGTGTTGCCGACCTCGATCGCGGTCTCGAAGCCGCTGCGCCGACCCCTGGCGATCGGCTTGACCTTCGGCCGGCTCTTCCCGGCCAAGATCACCCAGGAGTGCACGTTAGTGGAGCCGTTCCAGCTCACGTAGACCAGGGCCTTGCCGTTCTTGTGGTGCACGACCACATCCGGCAGGTCGACCGGGTGGCCTTCCCAGTCATAGGTGAAGATCCGGTAGGCGGCGTTGCCGCGCCCCTGCGTCCCGGCCACGATCACTTCGCCGTTGGCGTGGAACTCGTCGAAGAACGGGTTCGTGCCCCAGCCGACGAACATCCGGCCGCCCGGCAGCAACTGAGCGCTGCCCTCCGCCGCCGACAACAGCGTCTGGCCCGGGTGGACGTACTGATGGCCGAGCTTGACGTGCTTGTTCTTGAAGTCCACGTCGAGGATGAGAGCCCTGGAATGCTTCTCCTTGGCCGGCGCGGCGCCGTTGTCGAACACGGTGAACACGTTGCCGCTGCCGTGCCACCTGACGTGGTGCTGCCAGAAGAACTCCGCGCCCGGTCCCATCGTGAAGTCGGAATGCCGGCCGCCGAGCTTCCAGACGATCTGGCCGGTGTGCCGCTTGATCAGGTAGACGGTCCAGGTGTTGCGCGAGGAGACGATGATGTGCTCGCCGTCGGGCGAGACCACCAGCGAGTTGATGTGGAAGTAGTCCCAGGGATTGCCGGCCGTGCCGCCGGCGAATACCTGCTCGCTGTGGGTGATCGGCACGTGGTCGAGGCTGTCCCACTCCCAGATCAGCTTGTTGGTGGCGATATCGATCTCCTGGAACACGCCGGAAACCATCACGCCGTTCTTCGGGCCGCCGACCGGCCGCAGGTCAACGCCGGTGTGCTGCTTGAAGATCGTAACCAAGGCGGTGTTCTGCGGGGTGATGTTGAACTCGTGGTGATCGAGCTTGATGTCCTTGCCCACCGCGTGGATCGTGTGCTTCCTGGTGTATGTCGAGTCAGCGATGGCCGCTACGCCTTGGCCCCAGCCGTGCGTCTCCACGCCTTCCCACCAGGTCAGGTGCGACTCGCCCAGGTACGTCTGCACGTTGAAGTCGATCTGATGCGCTGTGGCGGTGTCCGGATTCATATACACCAGATCACCGTTGCGATCCAGGATCATCGAGCCGCCGAACCCAGGACCCGAGTACGCCGCGGTCATGAGGATGTTCTCCGCGTACGACCCCTGGGCTTTTCGCGCCATCTTGACGACCGGAGGGTGCAGGTCGTGCCTAGTGATGAATTGGTGGTAGCCGTTTATTTGGAACGAGTCGGGGACGATCTGCCCGGCCGGCAGCGATGACTCCGTACCCGGGGTATCAGCCCCCTCCGCCGAGTGCGCACAACCGCCCACGATGCCGAGCCCCGCCAAGCCGGCGGCCGCGCCGCCCGCCTGGCCGAACAGCCGCCGCCTGGTTATCTGACCAGCCACTGCAAGTTCTCCTTTAAGCGCTCTAGCGGAATAGCGCCGAGGTCCCGATCACGTGGCCGTCATCGTCCAGCGCCTGCACCTTGAATACCTGGTAGTCGCCAGGAACGCTAATCGCGGTTTCGAAGCCAGTCAGGTTCTGGCTCTGGACCACGTTCAGGGTGGCTGCGCTCGATCCAGCGAGAATCCGCCAGCTTTCGACCTTTGTTGCGCCATTCCAGCTTGCGTACACCATGGCCTTGCCGCCGCTGCGGTGAACCGCGCCGCTTGGCTTGGTCAGCGGAAGACCGGTCCACTGCGGGACCGCAATTGCACGGTAGCTCAAGTCAGGCGAAGGCAGCAGGCCATCGATGAGGATCTGCCCGGACTTACTGAATTCGGTAAACCTCGGCTGACTGCCCCAGCCGACGAACACGTCGCCGCCCGGCAGCACCTGCGCGCTGCCCATGTAGGCGGCGTCCGGCCCGTCGTGAGTGTACTCCGAGACCATCGTCGCGGAGCGATTCGCCTGATCCAGCTTGAGCACCAGACCACGGGACGGCCCGTCAGCGGCGAGATACGTGCCGGCGCCAGTGAGCTGACAGCAATGGTCGTCGAACAGCGTGACCTCGTTGGAGTTCCGCAGATACGTCACGTCGTGCTGCCACTGGAAGGCGGCGTTCGCGCTGACCTTGAAGGTGGAGTGCTTACCGCCCAGCGTCCACAAGATCTTGCCGCTGGACTCGTCCACGTCGTAGGCGGCCCAGGTGTTCCGCATCGAGACGATGAACGTGCCGTCGCCGTTCAGGCCGATCGAGTTGACGTGGTAGGCATCCCAAGGGAATCCGTTGGCCGGCGGCAGCGCATGGGTGTCGGTCAGCGGGATGTGCTTAATCGCGTCCCAGGTGCTGATCAGCTTGCCGGTCTTCAGGTTGTACTCCTGCACCGCGGAGTCGGTGATCGCGCCGTCGGCGACACCACCGTACTTGCCGAGGTTCATCGGGATGTCCTTGTTCGCCGTCACCCAGGCGTCGTCACCATCGATCACCATCGTGTGCAGCGTCAGGATCCAGCCATCCGCGCCTTGCAGCGTCGCGACCGTCTGATAGTGCTTGTTGACCACGACGTATTCGCCGGTCGTCGTCGCTCCGGCGTCCGTGATCTCGCCTTGCCACCAGGTCAGTACCGGCTGGCCTTCGAATTTCTGCTCGGCCAGGTCCGAGGCGACTTCGTTGAGCGGCACCGGCTTGAACCAGACCGGCTGCAGCGCGTTGTTCAGGATCAGCGGCCCGCTCTGGCCCTTCAGATGCCCCTTGGACAGGTCATAGAAGTTCGCCATGAAGATGTAGCCGGGCGGCGTCGCGTCGGGCTCGGTGACCGTCGGCGACTCCGACGTGACCATCGGGGGGTGCAGGCTGGGCGCCGAGACGAAGCTGTAGGTGTCCTTCGTGCTGAAGGCACCAAGCGGGACGCCGGGCGCGCCGGCGAAGATGAAGTCGACGGCGAAGTACACCGCGATCACGGCCGCCACGATGACCGGCAGCTGCTGCCACGGCTTGCGCCGCGCGTTAGCCGCAGGAGCGGCTGGCGGCGCCTGGGGTCCGGCTGGAACTGCGGCCGCCGTGGCAGCGGCAGGGGCCGCGGCCGGAGGAGCAGCAGCGGCTGGGGTGGCCGGAGCGGCTGCGGGGGCTGCGGCCGCCGCCGCTGCCCGGTGCCGCAGTCCGAAGAAGGCGATGGTAGCGGCTAGCAGGCACAAGCCGACCTGGATGAAGTAGGCCAGCCGGAACCCGTCGGTGAGCGAGTCGGGCACCGGCTGGTTGGCCCCGATCTTGCCGCTGGTGAAACTGGTGGCGATCGAGATCAGCAGCGCGATGCCGATCGCACCGCCGATCTGCCGCGAGGTGTTCACCATGCCAGAGGCCAAGCCAGCCTGCTGCGGCGTTGCGCCCTGCGTGGCGGCGATCGTGGACGGCACGATCGACAGCGCGATGCCGGCCGCGACGAGGATGCCAGGGAAGATCACGAATCCGACCGAGCTGCCGGTCGGCTGGATCCTGCTCAGCAGCAAGATGCCGGCCGCCATCATCAGCAGGCCGCAGGTGAGGACCGTGCGCACCCCGAACCGGCCGACCAGTTTTCCGGCCCGCCGGGCCACCAGCATGATCGTCAGCGCCATCGGGAAGAACGCCAGTCCGGCAAGCAGCGGTGACAGGCCGAGAACCTGCTGCAAATACAGCGAGCTGACGAACCACATGGGGAACAGCGCGGCGCTGAACGTCAGCACGATCAGGTTGGCTGTCTGCAGAGACTTGGTGATCTGTTTCAGCGGTACCAGGGGCGCGGTGGCCCATCTGGTCTCGATCACCACGAACAAGCCGAGCACGGCGAAGCCGAGGATGATCGGGCCTACGGTCAGCGGGGCCGTCCAGCCGAAGTTGCCGCCGTTCACGAAGCCGTACGCCAGGATCAGCTGACCAATGGTCAGCGAGAGCGCGCCGCCAAGGTCGAACTTGGTGCGCTCACGCACGCCGCCGCCGGCGACGACGAAGTAGGCCACGGCCGCGGCGGCCAGGCCGATCGGCGGGTTGATCAGCAGCACCCAGCGCCAGCCCAGTTCCTGGGTGATGACACCGCCGAGGATGGCGCCGGCCGCACCGCCAGCACCGTTCATCGCGCTCCACAGGCTGATCGCGCGGTACCGGGCGGGCCCAGGCGCGAACGCGGAGGTGATAGCCGCCAGCGAAGAGGCCGCCATAAGCGCGCCGGCCAGGCCCTGCACGGCCCGGGCCACGATCAGCATCGCCGGGCTGAGGGCCGCGCCGCCGACCAGCGAAGCCAGCGCGAACAAGACGAGCGCGGCGACCAGGCTGCGCTTGCGCCCGAAGCGGTCGCTAGCCCGGCCGGCGAGCATCAGGAAGCCGGCGAACACGATTGCGTATGCGTCGACCACCCACTGCAGGTCGACCGCCGAGATGTTCAGGTTGCTCTGCATCGACGGCAGTGCGACGTTCACGATGGTCAGGTCGAGGATGACCATGAACTGCGCGACGCAGCAGACGATGAGCAGCCACTTGTTACGTGAGCTGTTAGATGCCTCGGCGGCCGGTGCCTGCGTAGGCGACGGCGACGACGACTTCGTCGCCGCCGCCGGTTCGGCCTCCCGCATAACGCGGAAACTCATTGCTATACGGCTGCCTTCTGCTTAGCCACGTAGTCGCCGACCACTGCGAGCGCGGCGTCCACGATCCGGTCGCTGAACCCGGCCGCGTCATTCACCCGCGGCAGCGGCGCCTGCGGCACCGGCACCTCAAGGAACTCGCACAGCGGCTCCCAGCCATCGGCGGCCTGCCAAACAAGCAAGCGCTCGGCTGGAACTGTCCGCTTGACCTCTTCGTTGTAGTGCTCGAAAGCCCTGGCAAGCGCGGCCTGGTCGGGACCGCCGATGGACGAGGGGAGCAGACCGCTCTTCTCCCACATCGCGGTGATGAGGTCCATGTAGTCGCGCCAGCCCGGGTCGACGCGGATACGGGCAGAGGAGAGGTCGTGCATCAGGCTGTCGCCGTAGACGACTTCCCAGATGGTGTTCGTCATGCTCTTCGCCCAAGCTTCGGCCGGACGAACGCTGAGCAGCACCTTGGCGTCCGGGTAGCGGTCCATCAGCTCGGTGTAGAAGAACGAGCCCGGCCAGTCCACGGTCGAGTTGTGGCCCTCGAAGATCTTGTCCCAGTCAGCGCTGCCCTCGAAGGCATTGATCCACTGCGGGGTGAGGCTTAGGTCGCCAAGCACATTGACCATGTGGTAGCACGGTCCGTAGCCCAGCATCTCCAGAGCGATCTTCTGGGTCAGGGTTGCCGTGCGAGGCAGGCCTGCGCCGATTAGCTTCATAGAGTTCTCCGTTCTGTTCAGATGTCCGAGCATGACGCAAACACCCGACTCCGGTCGCCGGAATAGCTCCGGGTTTGCTGACAAAAAGTTTAAAGAACTCCCAGAATCCTGGGAGTTCGCCGAGAACGGTTGCGCCAAGCCCAGCAATGCCCCTATGCTGGCCCGCTTTGCGCCGGACTACCCCTCACGGGGTTCGGTCCGCTTCTCGGCTATCCCAGTTCTTTCCCCATTTGCCTATGCGTCAAGCCGGCTTTTGTGACAGCGCGTGTAGGCGCCGCCACGCTCGATGAGCGTACCGGCTTCGCCGTAGCGACGGCCAAACTTGAGGTATAGCTTGCGGCACAACACCATCACGCGCTCGCGGCAAAATCCGCAATCTGGACATTTGCCTGCGGGGTTAAGGGTGAACGCGCTGCGCGGCAGAGTGGAATTCCCCCAAGGGAATAATGTCGCTCGATTAAGAAGGAATTCCACGTGAGCAACGTTACCTGACGCATTCGCTCTGCGCTAGAGGGATGTCTGGCGGGCTGAGCAGCCTTACCTGATGCCCTCGATTAGGGCCTGGGCTAGGCGGTTCGCGGTCGCTATATCGGGCGGGCGGGCGGCTAGCACGTCGGCGTAGAGGAATGACTCGGCTAGGCGGACCAGCGCGTAGGCTAGCGCGTCCGGTTCCGCCAGGGTAACGAGCCCGAACTCGGCTACGTCTCGGCGCAAGAGTGACTCGACGAACGCGACTACGCGGGGCTGGACTGGGCCGAGCGGGTCGGTGAGCACTCTCAGCGTCAGGGCTGGCTCGTCGTCTAGGAGGCGGCGGAGGCCCTTGGATTGGGAGACGATCTCGTTGATGTAGCGGCCGGTGCCTGGGGTGTGCAGCTCAGCGGGTGCTCTTTCGGCTTCCCAGCGGGCGGCGGCGCAGTCGAGGGTGCAGTCGGTCAGGACGGCCAGGGCGGCGCCTAGGAGTGCCTCGCGGCTGCCTACGTGGCGGAACAGGGTGGCGCGGGAGACGCCGAGGTCGTCGGCCAGGCCCTGCATGTCGAGGCGGCGGCCTTCGTCGACCCAGCGGGCGGCTAGGAGGACGTAACGGCTCGGCCGGACGCGTCTGGTCGAGCCGGCCGATCCGGCCTGGCCCGGCGCGCGCTGGCGCGGGCGGGTCAGGCTGGACGCGGGCATGGGATCGGGCTTTCAGGCACTGTCGGTGTCGGCAGACGGGGCGGCCGGCGGGGCGGCTAGGGCGAATACGGCGTCGACGATGGCTTGGGCGGTCGCGCCGTAGGGGGGCAGGAAGGCGTCGGCCAGGTCACCGGTTCCGCGTACTACGACGCCGCGCGGGTTGGAGAACTCGCGGAAGCCCTCGATGCCGTGGTGACGGCCGCTGCCGCTCTGGCCGATCCCGCCGAACCCGAGTGCGGGCAGCGCGCCCTGAAGCGCGCAGATGTTGACGCAGGCGCCGCCTGAGGTGGTCTGCTGCAGCACGCCCTCGGCGACGTCGGTGTCCTTGCTGTAGACGTAGAGGGCGAGCGGTCGCTCCCCCGCATTGACTTCCGCCACCGCCTCGGTCAGGTCGTCGTAGGGAATGACCGGCAGGATCGGGCCGAACACCTCCTCCTTCATGATGCGCAGGTCCTTGGCCGGGTCGATGACGAGCACCAGGGGGAGCTGGCGCCGGCCTGGATCGGGTTCGCCGCCGAGCGCGACCATGCGCGCGCCGGACTCGCGGGCCTCATCCACCATGGCCTCGATCCGCTGCTGGTGCCGCGCGGTGATGATGCCGGTGCAGTCGGACGACGACGTATAGCTCGGCAGCTCGGTTTGCGCGTAGTGCTCGGCGTGGGTGACGAAGTCATCGAGCTGGGCCCTCGGCACCATCGCGTAATCCACCGAGATGCACATCTGCCCGTTCTTGATCAGCTTGGTGCCGATCACGCTGCGGACGCTCTCGGCGTCAACGCTGTCGGCGGCCAGGATGGCCGGGCACTTGCCGCCCAGCTCGAGCGTGACCGGGACCAAGTTGGCAGCCGCCGCGAGCGAGACCTCGCGGCCGATCGCCGGGCTGCCGGTGTACAGCAGGTGGTCCCAGCGCACGGTCGGGAACTCCTTGGCCAGGGTCAGGCCGCCCACCGACACGGCGACCAAGTCCTCACCGAAGGTCTGGCCGATCATCTGCTTGAGCAGCTCGCCGCAGGCCGGGGTGTAGTCCGACGGCTTGATGATCACCCGGTTGCCCGCGGCCAGCATCTCGACCAGCGGCCCGACCGACAGGTCGAACGGGAAGTTCCACGGGACGATGTTGCCGATCACGCCCTTCGGCTGATACCTGATCGCGGCCTTGGCGGTGCCGTAGAACGCCGGATCGGCGAACCGCTCCTCGTCGGCCAGCCAGGTATCGAGCTGCTCGATCGCGTACAGCGCGCGGCCGGCCACGCCCAGGATCTCGACCAGGTCGGTGAACAGCTCCGGATGCACGCCGAAGTCGGCGCTCATCGCGGCCCTGATCTCGGCCCGGTGGCCGACCAGCATCTCGGCCAGCGCGCCCAGCTGAGCCTTGCGGATGTCAGCGGCCGGGTAGGGGTCGGCCAGGAAGGCGGCGCGCTGGACGGCGTGCAGGCGGTGCAGTTCGGCGATCGCCGGGCCGTCGTCCACATCGGCGGCGGCCGAGGGGGAAATCAGGGAGGTCATAGCGGGAGCCACCTCTGGCTTGAGGGTGAAACATTTACGCAAAGTGTTGCATAAAATGATTGAAAAATGCCATCCTCAACGCAGGCATCCAATGCGACCCGCAGCGACAGGGAGCAGCATGAGTACCGCATCCGAGCAGGCCGCATCCGCGACGCAAGCTGAACACGTCGACGTGCTGATCGTGGGGGCCGGCCTGTCCGGCATCGGAGCGGCGTGCCGCCTGGAGGCTGAGGCGCCAGGGACCAGCTACACGATTCTCGAAGCGCGCGGAGTCAGCGGCGGGACCTGGGAGCTGTTCAAGTTCCCCGGGGTGCGGTCAGACTCGGACATGTTTACGCTGGGCTACCCGTTCCGGCCGTGGGATGAGAGCCGGGCCATCGTCGACGGGGCCGACATCCTGCAGTACCTGCGCGACACCGCGACGGAGTACGGGGTCGACAAGCGGATCAATTATCACCGGCGGGTGCTCGGCGCGCGCTGGTCGACCGGTGACGCCCGCTGGACGGTGAGCGTCGAGAACGCCGAGACCGGTGAGCGGAGCGAGCAGACCTGCGGCTTCCTGTACGTCTGCTCGGGTTACTTCCGCTATGACCAGGGTTACACGCCGGACTGGCCAGGGCTCTCCAGCTTCGCCGGCCCGGTCGTGCATCCGCAGTTCTGGCCGGCCGACCTGGACCTGACCGGCAAGAAAGTCGTGCTGATCGGCAGCGGCGCGACCGCCGCCACGATCCTGCCCGCGATCACCGGCACGGCGAGCCAGGTCACCATGCTGCAGCGGTCGCCGTCGTACGTGATGACGCTGCCGAAGAACGACCCGACGGTGGCGTTGCTGCGCAAGCTGCTGCCCGCCAAGCGGGCCTACCAGGCCTCGCGCTGGAAGAACGCCTACATGGCGATGACGATCTACAAGTACTGCGTTAAGCATCCGGCCCGCACGAAGCGCTGGTTCATGAAGCTGGCGGCCAGGCAACTGCCCGAGGGCTACGACGTCGACACGCACTTCAACCCCAGCTACTTCCCGTGGGACCAGCGGGTGTGCCTGGTGCCGGACGGCGACTTCTTCGCCGCGATCAAGACGGGCGGCGCCGAGGTGGTCACCGACAATATCGAGGAGTTCACCCCGAGCGGCATCAAGCTGCGTTCAGGCAAGGAACTCAAAGCCGACGTGGTCATCACGGCGACCGGACTGAACCTGCTGCCGCTGGGCTCGATCGACCTGACCGTCGACGGCGAGCCGGTGACGATCGGAGAGCGGGTGGCCTACAAGGGCATGATGCTCGACGGCGTGCCCAACATGGCGTTCGCGATGGGCTACACGAACAACTCCTGGACGCTGAAGGTCGACCTGGTGGCCAAGTACATGGTGCGCGTGCTGACGTTCATGCGGGAGCGCAAGTACGCGGTCGTGACTCCGAAGCTGCCCGCCGACGGGGTGAAGACCTCGCCTTATATCGACATGAGCTCCGGGTACTTCGAGCGGTCCCGGCACCTGTTGCCGCGGCAGGGCGAGGACGCGCCGTGGCGGATCAAGCAGGAGTACTTCAAGGACGTCGCGTTGTACAAGGGGCCGATCGACACCGAGGCGCTGGAGTTCAAGTCGGCGCCGGCGGTGCTCGCACCCGCCGGCTGAGGCTGGCTGGGCCGGCGCACCAGTCACAGTTTTTTCAGACGGTACATGTCTGAGCGGATCGACCCTAAGCCCAACAGGGCGCTAGGTAGAGTGCGACAGGGACAACAGCACCGGGCCGCCCGGTGGCCTTCCGTTAGTCGTGTCGCTTAGCCGTGTCGCGCTGCCGTGCCACCTGGTGGATCTCAAGATCAGGGAGGGACGGATCCTTTGGAACTGAAGTCAGTCCGTATTCAGAACTACCGGAGCATCGACGACTCCGGGGTGGTGCCGATCGATGAAGTCACCTGCCTGGTCGGCAAAAATGAATCGGGAAAGACAGCGTTCCTGCATGCACTGCACCTGCTTAACCCGCTTAATCCGATTCGCGGCAAGGTGCGGTTCGACGATGTCATGGACTTTCCGAGCCGCCGGTTCTCCGCTTATCGCAAGGTTAGGGAACAAGAGCCCGCCGACGTGGTGACCGCCGTCTTCGAGCTCAGCGACAACGAACTGCGGCTCATTGAGAGCGACCTCGGCGTCGGCGTACTCAAGAGCCGCGAGGTCACCGTCGTCAAGGGGTACGAGGGTCGCCGCCGGTACAAGTCCGCGTACGTGGCCGAACGGGCTATGGCGCACCTGACCTCGGGTCTTGAGGCCGGGGAGACCGACAAGCAGGCAATCAACGCGGCCACCACGATAGCGGAGCTCATGGAGGCGCTGCTCGCGGTCAAGGAGCCCGAGCCTTCGGTCACGGCCATGATCACCAGGCTCGAAGGCTGGCACGACCTGTCCATGGGCGTGTACCTGGTGGACAACTATTTCGAGCAGTGGCTGCCTAAGTTCTTCTATTTTTCGGACTACAGCACGATGCGCGGGCGCGTTTCGCTGCCTGACCTGAAAGCCAAGGAGGCGGCCGGGCTAGCCGACGAATCCGACCTGACTTTCCTGTCGCTGCTCAAGACCGTGGACGCCGACCTCAGCGATTTCGAGGAAGCCGAGTTTGAGGCGCTGACCCGCGAGCTTGAAGGCGCGGCCAACGGCATCACAAGAGACGTATTCAGCTTCTGGCGGCAGAATCCCGGCCTTCGGGTCGTAATCCAGATGTCTCAGGGCAATCCGTCAGCAGAACCACCGCTGAACCGCGGCCCGATCGTCAATCTGCGGATCTATAACCCGAAACATTCGGTGACGGTACCTTTTGATGAGCGATCACGCGGTTTTGTGTGGTTCTTCTCCTTCTACGCGTATTTCAGCAATATTCACCAGGATACGGCCCGAAACACGGTCCTGCTCCTGGACGAGCCGGGCACGAGCCTGCATGCCAGCGCGCAGTCCGATGTGCTCTCCTTCGTCGAGGAGAAGCTGTCACCGAAGCACCAGGTCATCTACACGACCCACTCGCCGTTCCTGATCGATCCGCAGCGAATCGACCGGGTGCGGATGGTCCAGGACCTAGATGGTCAGGGGACGACCGTCGGAGCTGACGGGTACCAGCTCGACAGCGAGACCGTGTTCCCGCTGCAGGCGGCGCTTAGCTATGAGCTGGCGCAGCCGCTGGTCACCGGTCCGCACTGCCTGCTCACCGGCTGGCCGTCTGACCTGATCTACCTGCAGCTGCTGAACCAGGCCTGCCGGGAGGCGGGGCTTTCCACGCTCGACCCCCGGTGGGTCATCACGCCGGTGGGCGGCGCCGACAAGGTGTCCGCGTTCGTCAGCCTGTCCAGGTCAGCCAAGGTCAACATCGCGATCCTCATCGACGGCAACCCGACCGACCAGCAGCGGGTCAAGTCGCTGGCGGACAACGGTCACCTCGACACGAAGTCCCTGATCCAGATCAGTGACTTCGTGACCGGCAAGGAAGCGGACCTCGAGGATCTGCTCGACGCGTCCATGTACTGCGCGCTGGCTTCTGGGGTCTATGGCTCGGCGCTGCCTAACGGCGAGGTGAAGCCGAGCGAGCTGAAGTCCCGCAATCCTCGGATCACGGTGCGGCTGGATCATTACCTCAAGGATCACGAGATCACGCACGGCCGGCTTGATCGGTATCAGCTGGCCGCCTACTTCCTGCGTGAGCAGGTGACCCTGCTGCCGAAGCTGACCAATCCGGGGCTAGAGCGAGCGGCAAAACTGTTCGAGCGCATCAACAGCTGCCTGACCTGAGCCGCACCCGGGCCCGCCTGCGTGGTTGGCTAGTTGACCACGCAGGCGGGGTTGCTGCCGTGTTGGGGGAAGGCGGCGGCTAGGGCGTGGGCGATGAGGTGGCCTCTGAACCGGTAGCCCTCCGAGGTGAAGTGGATGCCGTCGGAGATGTACCAGCTGTCGTGCACCACGGAGGCCCAGTTGAAGATCCGCATGTTCGGGTAGCGCGCGCAGGCTTGGCGCAGGGCGGCGTTCCATAGCTGCATGTTGGACTCGGCGTAGGGGCCGCCCGACACGAGTGACCTGAGGTTGACCCACATCACCGGCTCGCCGTGGGCGAGGGACATCATCTCCCTGATCCTGGCCGCCCGGCTGACCGTAGAGCCGATCGACACGTTAGCTGTGTCGTTGGTGCCGAGCGCGAAGACCCAGCAGCCGCGGTAGCCGTTGCGGACCAGGCTGCGAGCGACCTGGTCGGCGTTGATCTGGCCGGGCAGCACCTCGACGATCGAGCGGGCGCCGGAGATCTCGGTCACTACCTTCTTGACGCCGACGTCCCGGTACTGGGCCGGGATCCGGAGCTTGGGGTTGGGCAGGTAATCGGGGAGGATCAGGCCCTCCGAGGTCGAGTCGCCTATGTGCACCACGGCCCGGCATGAGGTTTTCTTCGCGGAAGCCGCGGCCGCGGCGGTCAGGCCGGTGATCGGGACGACGCCGGTGATCAGCGGCACCGGGCCTGGCCGTGGCTGCAGTACCGTGGTCGAAGGGGGCGAGTAGACGATTTGAGCCGGCCCGCTGGCGTTCGCGGGGCTCGACAGCGGCACCAGGCCGGCCAGACCCGCGCAGGCAACGGCGGTTACCCCGGCCGCGCCGGCCGCGCCCGCTGTGGTGGCCAGGCCCATTCGGCTCGGCGCGGGCAGGCGCAGGCGCCAGCGGGCGGCCTTTGCCTTGATCCACAGCCGGCCGAGCGCTCCGCGCCGCACCGGCTCCTCGATGAATCGCCAGGACAGTGCGGCCAGCGCGATGCTGGCCGCGATCTGGATCGCGGCCCTGGGCAGGTCCTCGGTGCTGTTCGCGGGGGACGACAGCACGATCACCGGGTAGTGCCAGAGGTAGATGCCGTAGGAACGGACGCCGATCCAGCGCAGCGGCGCCCAGCCGAGGCCGCGGCCGAGGAGACTGCCTGGCATGGCACAGGCCGCGACGATCACGGCGGTGGCGAACGAGAGGAGTACCAGGCCGCCGCGGTAGATGAACGACGAGTACTGGCCGACGGTCACGATCATGACCGCGACGATGACCAGGCCGGCTGCCGCGACCCCGTCTACCATCCAGATGGTGCCGCGCTTGGGGCGTTGCCAGCCGCGGCTGGGCCAGATCATCGCCATTGCCGCGCCGATCAGCAGGCCGAACGCCCGGGTGTCGGTGCCTTCGTAGACTCGGGTCGGATCGAGTCCAGGGTGGTACAGCAACAGCATCGCGACCGCCGAGCCAGCCGCGAGCGCGAGGGTCGGGATCGCGAGCCACTCCGCCGACTTAGCGCTGAACCGCCGCAGGCACAACAACGCGAGCAGCAGCAACCACGGCCAGAGCAGGTAGAACTGCTCCTCGACCGCCAGCGACCACAGGTGATCGAACGGCTGCGGCGGGGCGAACCTGGCGAAGTACGACTGGTTCTTAATGATCAGGTACCAGTTGCTGGTATAGCTGACGGCTGCCACCACCGGGCCGCGCAGGCTCGCTAGCCGGGCCCGGTCGGCAATGGTCACCCAGGCGGACACCACCGCCAGCAGCACGAACACCGCCGGCAGCAATCGCCGAGCGCGGCGGATCCAGAAGTCCTTCAGGCGGAGCTTGCCGCCGGCCGCCCACTGGGCCAGCAGCAGGTCGGTGATGAGGTAACCGCTCAGCGTGAAGAACACCGCTACTCCGAGCAGGCCGCCTTTGGCCCAGCCGAATTGCTCGTGATAGGCGATCACGGCAAGCACCGCTACTGCCCGGAGACCGTCCAGGCCGGGCATGTACCGCTGGCCATCCCCCTGTGGTTTCGGCATGCCGCCTGCCTCTTCCGCGCACTAATCGGGCAAAAGCTCACCGGCAGATTGCCTTTCCGGCAATGCGATGAGCTAGTTAACCACACTAAAGACCGACCAGCACCCCAATGATGACGGCAATCCCGCAAAGTACGTCATTGAGCAGCGAGCTCGCTGACGGCCCAAATCGTAGGGCCTGGCCGCTTAGCGGCCAGGCCCATGTGCTGATTACTGAATGCGGATCAGACAGTCACCGTCGTCGGGAAGGCGGCCGGGCTGCGGCGACCGTTGGTGTCGACCGCGCGGATGCCGAACTGCACGTTGTCCTTCGAGACGTCCAGCGTGATCGTAGTGACGTTGCCCACGTTCGTCGCGCTGGTCCAGTCCGCGACGGTCGTCTCTCGCATTACCACTTCGTAGAAAGCGAGGTTGGACTCTGGGTTGGCATTCCAGGTCAGGGTGGTGAGGTTGGTGCCGGGGAATCCGACCGGCGCCGTGGCGTGGATTAGCGCACCCTTGGGCGTGCCTGGGCTGTTAGCCAGTGCCCACAGAGTGCACAAGTTGACCGCCGCCACCCTGCCGACGAAGTCGAAGTCCACGAACTCGAGCAAGTCGCCCAGTTGCACGCCGTTGACGACCTGAACGTTCTGGTGCTCGTGGCCGAAGTTCTCCCTCGGCTCGGTGAACCGGCCGGCCGGGTAGCCATTGCGCAGGAACGGCAGGTTGTCGGTGCCGCGCAGGTAGCGGTCGCGCCGCCAGACCACCCTGACGTTCATGTCGGTGAGATCCTTCGGCGCCGATTCCACCACGTACCGGGCGAGCTGGCGGGAAGCGCTGTCGTTCTCGCCGCCGACCGTCTGGATGGCCGAGATCTGGGCGGCCGTCGCGGCGGTGGGGATGCCTTCGACGAACAGCCGGAGGGTGTGCGGGTCCGGCGGGTGGCCGTCGAAGGACTGGCTGGCGCCCACGATGTCATTGCTGAAGTCGGCCTGGACGTCGTTGCCGGCCGCCTGCATCTGATTGGCCATGAACGTCGAACCATAAAGACCTTGCTCTTCGCCGTCCACGGCGGCGAGCACGATGGTGCCGGCGAACTGGCGCTGGGACAGGATCCGGGCGAGTTCCAGCACGACCGCGACGCCGGAAGCGTCGTCGTCAGCGCCGGGGGCGTCGCTGGTGAAGTCGAGGACGTCGGTGCACCGAGAGTCGAGGTGCCCGGTCACCACATAGAACCGCTCAGGCGTCGCGGTCCCCTTGATGGTGGCGATGATGTTGGTGATCGAGGTCGGAACCGGGATGTTGGACGAGACCGGCTGAGTGAAGGCCTGCTGCTGCACCGTCATCCGGCCACCGGAGTTGGCCGCGATGCCGTTCATCAGCCCGGTCACGTAGGTGATGGCCGCGCCGATGCCACGGTTCGGGTCGGTCTGGCTTGAGGCAGTGTGCCTGGTCCCGAACCCGGCCAGCGTCGAGATGATGGTCTTGATCCGGTTGGGATCAATCTCCGCCAGCGCGGCGCGCAGTTCCTTCTTGTCGTGGATGTGGTGCGGGAGTGAGGAGCCCTTGTGGATGGATGCGGCGTTGGCCGAAGTGGCCCCAACGACGATGGGTGCCGCGGCCGCTGTCGCGGCTGACGCGGACAGGAACACCCGCCGGCTCGGGCCTTTACGGCCGGAAACATCTTTGTTCTCCATGGTACGAATCAAAGTTGGTTTCGTTGAAAAGTCAAGCTATATGGCATTAGTTTCTCCACCTCAGGTACCTAATCGGCTGGACCCGCCTGGCGTAGCGCCGCGAGCAGATCGGCGGGAGCAAAGGGCTTCCCGAGCATCGTCGCGTGGGTGGCCGGCGAGTCCTCGTCAAGCATCGGGACGGCGTAGCCCGACATATAGATCACGCGCGTCTCCGGTCGTTGCCCGGCGAACTGGCGGGCCAGTTCGCTGCCGAGCATGCCGGGCATCACGATGTCGGTGAGCAGGCAGTCGATCTTGCCTTGGTACCCGGCCGCGAGCCTCAGCGCCTCTGGGCCGCTAGCGGCGGACAGCACCGTCCAGCCGGACCGGCGCAGGATCCTGGCGGAGATATCGCGGATGCCGGGCTCGTCGGTGACAACCAGCACGGTCTGGCCACCGTCGGCAGCGAGAGCGGGTTCGGCGGCCGCAGCAACCGGGGTCCCGGTGATGGGCAGGTAGGCCTGCGCTGCGGTGCCGCGTCCCGATTCCGAGGCCAGCACCAGGTCACCGCCGATCTGCCGGAGCGCGCCAAACGTCGCGGCCAGCCCGAGCCCGGCGTGCGGACGCGGTCTGGTGGTGAAGAACGGATCGATCGCGTGCGCCAGTGTCTGCGGCGTCATGCCTTCCCCGGTATCAGCCACGGTGATCAGGACGTACTCGCCTGCGGTGAGCTCGCCCGGGCTGGATCCGGATGCACCGGCATCAAAATGGGCTTCCAGTGCGACGGTGACGGTGGTCGCCGTGACGCTGATCGTGCCGCCGTCAGGCAGTGCGTCGATGGCGTTGATGACCAGGCTGTCCAGGATCTCCGCGATCCGGTCGGCGTCGGCGTTCACCGGCGGCAGTTGCGGATCTAGCCGAACGTCCAGCTCGATGTGCTCTGGCAGCCGCTGGGCGAGCTGATCGCACTGGCCACGGATCACCACAGCGACCTCGGCGCTGACCGGGGTGAAGTTGACGCGCCCGCCGTAACGCAGCAGCTCCATGGTCAGACCGCTGGCCTTCCTGGCGGCGGCGGTCAGGTTACGCAGCTCCTCACGGAGCTGACGGCCCAGGTCGGCCGGCATCCGCAGGGCCGCCTGAGCTTCGGCGATGGCCTCGTCGGCGAGCTGGGCATAGCCGAGGACCGAGGCGTGCAGGTTGTTGAAATCGTGGGCGACGCCGCCGGCCATCCGACGCAGGCTTTCCAGCCGCTCGGCGTTGCGCCAGGCGTCTTCCTCGGCCCGGCGGCGCTCTTCGGACTGATGGCGCTCGGCCGCCTCGATCGCCTCGGTGATGTCGCCGATGATGCCGATGTAACCGGTCGGCAGCCCGTCGTGGCCACGGACCTCGCGCAGCCGGATGTCGACCCAGCGGCTGGAGCCGTCCGGCCGGCCGATCCGGGACTTGCTCTCGCCGTGGCCGACCCGGCGGGCCGAGGCGGCCAGGTCGCGCCCGGCCTGGTCACCGGACTCCCCTGCCCTAGCCACCGTGGCGTCGATAACGGCCTGCCAGCCAGGTCCGAGAAACTCGCGCTCGGCGATTCCCGTGATCTGGGAAAGGGCCGGATTGGCGTAAACCGCCGCACCGCTGGCATCGGTGAGAAAAATGCCGACGGGCGCGGACTCGGCCAGCTCGTTGAACCGGATCTCGGTGATCGACAGTTCCGTGCTCATTGCTGCTGCGCCTTAGCCGCGGTTCCGGTCATCGCCCACCCCGAATGGCAACCCAACGTGACCGTCACTTAACTGATTGTATATCAAGCGGCTACGGAGAGTCCGGCCTTCGGCAATGGCCGGCGAGCCAACCAGCAGCTACGGCACCGTTCCAGTCGGCACGAACGCGTCGTAGTAGACATTCGGCTCCCTGACCCCGAGTCGACGCACCACGTCGATTCCGGCCGCGGCCATCGGCGGCGGACCGCACAGGTAGGCGTCAAAACCGCGCAGGCTGGGCAACCGCCGCGCAACCGCATCCGTGACCAGGCCAGACTCACCTGGCCAAGGCCCGCCGGCCGAGGAACGACCGGGGAACCGCACGACGGGCGCTGGGCTCCTGGAAGCAACTGAACAAAGGCAGCATCAACGATGGGGACCCTGGCTATCAGCTGATCGCGCTGCATCAGGTCAGCTATCGCGGCTACGACGCTGCCGTCTGGGAATTCACCGACCTCAGAGACGCGTGCTCACCCACGTCATCGACTGGGGGTTCGTCGTCAAGCCCGACGTGCTCGGCTTCGCGATCGCGCTCAAGGGGCCAGACGCTGATTGGCCGCAGGTCTACTCCAGCATCTGGAACGGGATCTTGAACAGCTTCCAGCCGCCAAGCTGACCGGCGCCTGAGTCAGGCCAGGCCAGTGCGCCCGGCGCAGTCAAGGACTGCGTGCCGGTTCTGTCCGGTAACGGATGGTTCGGGCTGGATCTGCTGCGCGGTCTGGAAGTCACTTCCCATCGGTTGGACTGCACTTACCATCCGTTGCACCGCACTTACCATCCATTGCGGCGACTTCCCGGCGGTTGCCGTGCCGCGAATAGTCCTAAAC
>DASYAT010000030.1:0-1948 GCA_036501205.1 Streptosporangiaceae bacterium
CAGCAGAGCAGCATTGGACCCGGTGAAGCCGGACAGATAGCGAACGTTGATCAGGTCCGTGACCAGCATCGCATCCAGTTCGGCCGCCCGAAGTCGAGCTCCGAGTGCGGCTCGCCGCTGGGAATGTGTCACGCCGCGTGACGCTACTCGCTACGCTGTGGCCCCATGACTAACTGGATGCTGCGCGGGCTGGTGTTCGGCGCCGCGATGGTCGTCGTTCGGCTGTTTCAGGGGACGTTGATCAGCGTGTGGCAGACGCAGGCCGGACTGATCAGCATCGTGATGCTCCTGCTGTTCATCGTCGGTGTGGTCGCCTGGGGGCTGATCGACGGCCGCGAAGACGCCGCAGCCAACCCCGACCCGGACCGTCGCGATGATCTGGCGATGACGTGGCTGCTGGCCGGTCTGGTTGCCGGGCTGCTCAGCGGTGCGGTGACCTGGCTGATCTCGGTGTTCTACCAGGCGCTGTACGTCGGTGGGCTGATCAACGAGCTGACCACGTTCGCGGCCTTCACTGCCTTGGTGGTGTTCCTGGGCGCGATTAGCGGGGTGGCCATTGGCCGCTGGCGGGTCGACCGTACGGGCGCCTACAAGCCGCAGGGCGGCGCCGGCGGCCGTGAAGAGGATCGGGCCGACACCGACGTGTTCGCCGCGGTCCGGTCGGAACAGGCCGCCGCCGAGGGGGCCGCCTGGCCGCAGGAACAGTCGACGTCCGTGGCGACCGCCGAACGCGAGTACGATTCGCCGACGGCCTACAGCCAGGAAACCGAAGCGACGACGGAAGCCGTCAGCCCGGCCGGCGGCGAGGAAGAGACCAAGAAGATTCCCTGGCCGCCGCCCAGCGCCGCGAACACCGAGGCGCTGCCGTCCCACGAGCATTCCGAGCCGGCCACCGAGCACATCGAAAAGCCGAAGTCAGACGACCACTAGCGGCCGAGGCTGGCCAGGTAGCGCAGGGCTAGCAGATAACCCTGGACGCCGCATCCCACGATGACCCCGGTCGCCACCGGGCTCAGGTACGAGTTGTGCCGAAACTCTTCGCGGGCATACACATTGGAGATATGCACCTCGATCAAGGGTGCGCTCAGCTCGGCACAGGCGTCTCGTAGGGCGATCGACGTGTGGGTCAGCCCGCCGGCGTTGAGGATCACCGGCTCTCTGGCGTCTGCGGCCTGGTGGATCCAGTCCAGCAACTGAGCTTCGCTGTCGCTTTGTCGCACAACGACTTTCACCCCGAGTTCAGTAGCCTCGCGTTCGACCAGCGCGACGAGATCGTCATGGGTGGTGTCGCCGTAGACTTCTGGCTCGCGACGGCCGAGCCGCCCGAGGTTGGGTCCGTTGATGACGTTAATGCTCATCGAGTGCCCACCTCTGCGTAGGCGGCCGCCAGCAGGGCCGGGTCGGGACCTTCCAGCCGGCCGGGCTTGGCCAGGCCGTCGAGCACCACGAATCGCAGCACCCCTGAACGAGTCTTCTTGTCCCCGGCCATCGACTCCAGCAGCTGCGGCAATGCTTCGGCGTCGTAGCTCGTCGGCAGCCCCAGCGAGGTCAGGATGCTGCGGTGGCGCTCCGCGGTGGCGTCATCGAGACGCCCTGCCAGCCGGCCCAATTCGGCAGCGAACACCAATCCCACCGAGACCGCGGCGCCGTGTCGCCATTGATAACGCTCCCGCCGCTCGATCGCGTGACCCAATGTGTGGCCGTAGTTGAGGATTTCGCGCAGATCGGATTCCTTCTCGTCGGCGGCGACCACCTCGGCCTTGACCACGATCGCGCGTCGGACCAGCTCCGGCAACACCTCCCCCGACGGGTCCAGCGCCGCCTGCGGGTCGGCCTCGATCAGGTCCAGGATCACCGGGTCCGCGATGAAACCGGCCTTGACGACTTCGGCCATGCCGGCCGCGATTTCGTTGTGCGGCAACGTCTGCAAGGTCGCCAGGTCGACCAG